>JANYFQ010000348.1 GCA_025362615.1 Hymenobacter sp.
GTCTAGCCGGAGCACCGCCCCGGGCAAGGCCTCGCCGGTACGCTGGTCGGCTACCCGGCCAGCCAGCGTGAGGGCACAGGCAGCCGGTGCCGGCGCAGTTTGTGCCCGACCCGCCAGCGCTGACAGCGCCGCTAAAGCCCCCACCAGCCAGGCCGCAACGCGGCCCGACGAGCAAAAAACAAACCCCATGAATAGATTTCAGTGCCGCGCCGGAGCGGCGGCGTAAGCGCAAGCCAGCCCCCAAACCGCGGCGCAGTTGGGGCAGGGCGTAGCTTAAATGCAGGAAAAGCCGGGAGCCGCTAGGCTGCTGGCGGCCCGCGCAGCTGGGCCGGTTGCCGTGCAATCCAAGGCGCGCTGGCCACGGTCGGCACGGCCGCTGTGGCAAAGCACGGCCGGGTTACCGGGGTAGGTGCTACTACCGGGGCACTGGGCAGGAACGGCACGTCGTAAAGGTGCTCTACCTGGCAGTGCTGGTGTGCACTACTCACCAGGGCCTTGCCTTTGGACCGAAAAGCGGCCGTTTGCGCCGGCTCATCCGTGGTGTGTTGGTGCGTGTGCAAGGCCAATACCCAAGCCTCCGGCACCAGCGTCCGCATAAGGCAGAGCAGGAGCAGCAAGGCAAAGTAAGGGCGGAGCGTGAAGCGCAACACAGGAATGGAAAGAGGCACCGCATAAACACGGGGCAAGGGCCGGTGGTTGCACCGGTGTTGCAAAGGTATACAGAAACCGGAAAGGTGGAATTTTAATAATGCAACAAAGTTGCAAACAACAATAGTCGCGCTACCTTTGGGTAATACTCAAAACGTTTCGCTTCATGAATTCTTCTTCCAGGGTTTCACGTAAATTGCCCGTTACTGTGCTCAGCGGCTTCCTGGGCGCGGGCAAGACCACGCTCCTCAACCACGTGCTGCACAACCGCGCCGGCCTGAAAGTGGCCGTCATCGTCAACGACATGAGCGAGGTGAACCTTGACGCGCAGCAGGTGGCCCGCGAAGGCGGCCTTTCGCGCACCGAAGAAAGGCTCGTGGAAATGAGCAATGGTTGCATTTGCTGCACCCTGCGCGAAGACCTGATGCTGGAAGTAGAAAAACTGGCCTTGGAAAATCGCTTCGACTACCTGCTCATCGAGAGTACCGGGATTTCAGAGCCGCTGCCCGTGGCCCAAACCTTCTCCTTCGTGAGCGAAGACGGGGCCATCGACCTGAGTCGCTTCGCACGCCTCGATACGATGGTAACCGTGGTCGATGCTTTCAACTTCGCCAAGGATTTCGGCAGCCTCGACCGCCTGCCCGACCGCCGGCTAAACGAGGCCGACCCGCAGGACGTGCGCGCCATCGTGAACCTCTTAACCGAGCAAGTGGAGTTTGCCAACGTCATCGTGCTCAACAAAACCGACCTGGTCGAGCCGCGCTTTCTGGGCGAGTTGCGCGCCATTTTGGGCCAGCTTAATCCCGGCGCGCGCCTCGTGGAGGCGGCCTTTGGGAAGGTTGGGCTGGAACATCTGCTCAACACCGGCCTGTTCAACTTCGAGGAAGCCGAACAAAGCCGGGGGTGGCAGGAAGAGTTGAAAAAGGCGCAGCACACGCCCGAAACCGAGGAATACGGCATCGGCAGTTTCGTCTTCCGTGACAGCCGCCCCTTCCACCCGCAACGGTTCTGGGACTACATCGCCGGTGGCTGGCCGGGCGAGGTCATTCGCAGCAAGGGCCTGTTTTGGCTGGCTTCCCGCCCCGCCGACGCCTTGAATTGGGGCCAGGCCGGCGGCTCGCTGCGTACCGAAAGCGCGGGTTCCTGGTGGGCCAGCATCGACTGCCCCGAACTCAACCCAACCTTTCGCGAAAACCGCGAGCTGATTATGAGCCGCTGGGACAGTCGGTTTCAGGACCGCCAGAACGAGTTGGTGTTCATCGGCCAGGACGTGCCCGAGGCCCGCGTCCGGGAAGAGCTGGAAAGCTGCTTGTGCACCGAGGACGAAATTGGCCATTGGCAGCGTGGCGGGCAGTTTCAGGACCCCTGGCCCGCGTTCTAATCAACGTCATCTTACCGCCCCGGTTCGGCTTTCGAGGCTTTTTCGCGGATAGAAACCCGAGAGCAATAGTCCTGTAGAATCAGCTGGCTTACAATTTTTTACTGCGCAATAAAAATGCCCGATTCAGCTCATTTTGAGGTCCTCATCATCGGCGGCAGCTACGCGGGCCTGAGCGCCGCGATGGCCCTGGGCCGCTGCCGCCGCGCGGTGCTGGTGCTCGACGCGGCCCAGCCCCGCAACCGCTTCACGGCCCACGCCCACAACCTGTTGCTGCACGACGGCGATGCCCCGGCCGACCTGGCCGCCCG
>JANYFQ010000592.1 GCA_025362615.1 Hymenobacter sp.
CACGCCGCCGTCCTCGGCCTTGCCGGACAGGTGCGGGGCGACCAGCCCCCAAGTGGCATCAGAAATTTCGTGTCGGTGCATAGAAATGTCGCTGTATAAGGCAAAATTACATTAAACTTCTTATTGTCCTCACGACCTAGGCATATCAAACACACCAAAGCCAGCAGATTTGGTGGCAACAAAATTTTGCGTCGGCGCTGGCGCAGCAAATTGGAGTGCATGAGTTATCCTGGAAAAAAGATTAAACAGACGGTTGGAGCCTTCTACTTTTTCTTCTGGTAATGCGTCTTGCAACTGACGAGGTGTACTTCCTCGTCCGTTACCCGGTACACGAGGCGGTGTTCGGCGGTGATGCGCCTCGACCAATACCCCTGCAAATTGTGGCGCAGCGGCTCCGGTTTTCCGGTGCCGGTAAAAGGCGTTCGCAAGCACTCACCAATCAGCAGGTTGATGCGGGTAAACAGCGTCCGGTCTTGTTCGAGCCAAGCGAGGTAATCGGTCCACGCATCAGGGTTCCAGTTGATGTTTCGGCGCAGGTTCCTCACAACTCAATTAGGTCGTGCTGCACGTACAGTCCTTGCCGGTCGCGCTCGATAGCTGCTAGAATAAAGCCCCGGTTGGGTTCGCTCAACAGATACTCCGTTGTATCCATTTTATCGGGGTCAAACTCGTCGGGGTCAGGCGTGTCGTCAGCGTCCGGGGCAGCCGGTTGGGCCGCTGGCTCCGCGATGAGTTGCATCAACCCAAAAGCCAGCGCCGCCGTGAACAAGGCGGTGCCGACCACTTTTTCGAGCAGCGGAGTGAGAGCAGCCAGGTTCTTCATTGCCAATGTGATTTGTTGTGTTTGCAAATATAACGCGGCAGCCTCGTTTTCAGCCTGAAACAACCACTGAGCTACTGCGCCAAACCGTAATCCTGCGAGGCTACGGGCTGCGGCGGCACCCCGTTTTCGGCGGGGGGCGTGAGGGGCAATGCCCAGCTTTGGCTCATGGTGTCCAAAGCGGTGTAGCTGGTGAGGTCGAAGCGGCAGGGGACGATGCTGACGTAGTTTTCGGCCAGGGCGGCTTCGTCGGTGTCGGCGGCGGGGTCGAGGTTGATGAACTCGCCGATGAGCCAGTAGTAAGGGCGGCGGTAGGGGTCGTGGCGCTCGTCGAAGGCTTCTTGCCACTTGGCGTGGGCCTGGCGGGCCAGGCGCAGGCCCCGGATGGGGCGGGCGGGGTCGTGGCGGGGCAGGTTCACGTTGAGGGCCGTGCGGGGCGGGATGCCTTGGGCGAGGGCGAGTTGGCAGATTTGTGTCACCCACGGGCCGACGTGCGAGAAGTCGGCCCCCGGCCCGTACTCGCAAAGCGAGAAGCCGATAGCGGGCAGCCCTTCGATGGCCGCTTCGATGGCCGCCGACATGGTGCCGGAATACAGCACATTGACCGAGGCGTTGGAGCCGTGGTTGATGCCCGACACGACGAGGGCGGGCCGCCGGTCTTTGAGGACGTGGTGCTTGGCTATTTTCACGCAGTCGGCCGGAGTGCCGGAGCATTGGTAGGCCTCGACATCGGGGCCGAACTCCTGGCTGCGTTGCAGGCGCAGGGGCTGGTTCATGGTGATGGCGTGGCCCATGCCCGACTGCGGCGAATCGGGGGCGACGACGACGACTTCGGCCCCGAGGGCCAGCATGGTTTCGACGAGGCAGCGGATGCCGGGGGCGGTGATGCCATCGTCGTTGGAAACGAGGATGAGGGGTTTCAATTGTTTGATTGTTAAATTGTTTTATTGCTAAATTGTTGGCTGTTTTGGGGTTGCTGTTCTATTATCTGTTCCGCAGTGGGCGCAGTGGCAAAAGCGCAGTGGACGCAGTGTTGTTCTGGGGCCGTGAGAGCAACAATTTAGCAATTAAACAATCCAGCAATTCAACCAGAGACAAGAAATAAGAAACAAGAAACTCAAAGGTAGAACGCGGGGCAACGAAGGGCGTAGTTTTGCGGCTCCCAAACCCTGGTTTATGCTGCACGTTTTCGGTTATTTCGCGGCTGTTTTCATCGGGCTGGCTTTGGGGCTGATGGGCGGGGGCGGCTCGATTTTGACGGTGCCGGTGCTGGTGTATCTGATGGGCGTGGGGCCGGTGCGGAGTACGGCGTACTCGCTGTTCGTGGTGGGCTGCACGGCGCTGGTGGGGGCGGCGCAATACTGGCGCAAGGGGCTGGTGGCGGGGCCGACGGCGCTGGTTTTTCTGGCCACGTCGGGGGCGGCGGTGTTCGGAACGCGGCGGTTTTTGCTGCCGCTGCTGCCGGCCGAAATCGGCCGTTTGGGGCCGCTCGTCGTCAGCAAGGACTTGCTGGTGCTGCTGGCCTTTGCCGCCCTGATGGTGGCGGCGGCCACGGCCATGATACGCGGGCAACAATCTGATGACGTGCCGGTTGCCAAACAGATTGGCGCTGTTGGGCAGCCCGTCAATTACCCGCTCATCCTGGGCGTGGGGGCGGCGGTGGGGCTGCTGACGGGCTTCGTGGGGGCGGGCGGCGGCTTCCTGATTGTGCCGGCGCTGGTGCTGTTTGCCCGGCTGCCGATGAAGCAGGCCGTGGGCACGTCGCTGGCCATCATCGCCCTCAATTCGCTCATCGGGTTTGGGGGCGATTTGCTGGCGGGCACGCCGGTGGAGTGGCCTTTTTTGCTGGGTTTTCTGGGCTTTGCGCTGGGCGGCATTGTGCTGGGTACGTACCTGGCGCGGTTCGTTCCGGGGGCGCGGTTAAAGCCGGCGTTTGGGTGGTTTGTGCTGGCAATGGGCAGCTTTATTTTGCTGAAGGAATTGCTGTTGTGGGGGCGGTGAAATTGGGTGGGGCAGGCGGTCAAAAACTCCCCTCCTCAGACGAGGAGGGGACGTTTCAGCGAAGCTGAAACTGGGGTGGTTGAGGGCGTTGAACGACTCGCGTTGAGTGGGTTGAGGGTTGGTGGATTTGATGTCCAAACGGTAATCTCAACGCAACCCGCCAATCCCACCAACCCGCCAACCCACCGACCCGCTAATCCACCAACGTCATTGGGGCAGCATACGCCCTCAACCACCCCAGTTGCCGCTGCGCGGCAACGTCCCCTCCTCGGCTGAGGAGGGGAGTTTTTACCGCCTGAATTTCTCCATGTTCGCCTTCCTCCTCTCCCTGTTTCTCATGCTTACTCCTCCCCCACCGCTGGCCTGGCGCACGCCTTTCGAGGCCGGCAACGGCAACACCACGGCCACCTACGCCGAGTGCCTGGCCTTCTACCAAAAGCTGGCCGCAGCCTACCCGGCGGCCTGCACCCTGCGCCCAGCCGGTGCCACCGACTGCGGCGAGCCGCTGCACGAATTTGTCATCGGCCCCGGCCACGCGGCCGACGCGGGCGGGCCGGCGCGGGCCGGGCGGCGGGTCCTCTTCATCCAGAACGGCATCCACCCCGGCGAGCCGGAAGGCATCGACGCGAGCATGATGCTGGCCCGCGACCTGCTGCAACGCCCTGAATACCAAAAGCTGCTGGCCGATGTGACGGTCGTTATCGTGCCCGCTTACAACATCGACGGGATGCTGAACCGCACGGCTACCTCGCGGGTGAACCAGAACGGGCCGGCCGAAGCCGGCTTCCGGGGCAACGCCCGGCACCTCGATTTGAACCGCGACTACATCAAGCAGGACTCGCGCAACGCCCGCAGCTTTGCGGCGCTTTTTGGCCGGTGGCGGCCCGAGGTTTTTGTGGAAACCCACAACTCCAACGGGGCCGACTACCAGTACACGATGACGCTCATCGCCACCCAGCACAGCAAGCTGGCCCCGGCGCTGGGCCGCTACCTGCAAGCGGAATTATTGCCTGCCCTTTACGCCGGCATGGCCCGCAAAAAGTGCCCCATGGTGCCCTACGTGGACTTCGAGGGCCGCACGCCCGAAAGCGGCCTGCGCGGGTTTCTGGACCTGCCGCGCTACTCCACCGGCTACGCGGCGCTCTTCAACACCATCGGCTTCATGCCCGAAACGCATATGCTGAAACCCTACCCGGCGCGGGTGCGGGCCACGTATGATTTCCTGCTGACGACGCTCGAAACCGTGCATACGCAAGCCGAAAACCTGGGCCGCGCCCGCGCCGAAGCCGAGGCCGCGCTGGCCGCCCAAACCCGCTTCGCCCTGGCCTGGGAGCTGGACGAAAAGCAGGTCGAAACCATTGCCTTCCGGGGCTACGAGGCCCGCACCGAACCCAGCGCCGTGAGCGGCCTGCCCCGCCTGCGCTACGACCGCGCTGCGCCCTACGTCCGGCCCGTGGAATACCGGAGTACCTACCGGCCGACGCTGGAAATAACCGCCCCTACGGCTTACCTCATCCCGGCGGCGTGGGGCGAAATTGTGGAGCGCCTGCAACGCAACGGGGCCGTGCTGCGCCGCCTCGACAAGCCGCTTACCGGGCCAATGGAAACGTATTTTATTGCCGATTACACCAGCAGCGCCCGGCCGTTTGAGGGCCACTATTTGCACCGCGACGTGCGCCTCGACACCCGCGCCGCGGCCCAGGGCACCGCCCCGGCCGGCGACTACCTGCTGGTGCTGGCCGAGCAGGGCGCGGCCCGCCGCTACGCCGTGGAAGTGCTGGAGCCGCAAGGCCCCGACTCGTTTTTTGCCTGGGGATTTTTCGATAGCATCCTCCAGCAGAAAGAGCATTTTTCGGACTACGTGTTTGAGGACGTGGCCGCCGACATCCTGCGCCAGCAGCCGGCGCTGCGGGCCGAACTCACGGCCCGCCAAAGCGCCGACCCGGCCTTTGCCGCCGACGCTTCGGCGCAGCTCGAATGGGTCTATCAGCGCTCGGTGTACCACGAGGCGGGGCACAACCGCTACCCGGTGCGGCGGCTCCGATGACGCCATGCGGCCTGCCGGGTGCGGGCGGTGCGTATAAAATTGCGCCGAACTGGGGCATTACAATCGATTGCGGAATTAAAACAGGGGGTTTGGCAATGATTTAGTAAAAAAAATGATGTAGCTTTCGACCTACTTGGCGCTATGTTGCGCGAGTGAAAATCCCACCTTCTAACTTTTTACCAATATGTCAATTTTACGAAACGCAGGACTGCCGCTGGTGGCCTTGCTCGGAGCACTGACCGCCGCGCCCGGCGTGGCCCTGGCTCAAACCGTGGACGGCACCCGCGACGCGAGCTACCCGGCCGCGCTGGCCGTGCAAACGGTGGACACCCAGTTCGGCAACCACACCGGAACGGTGTCGCAGGATGCCGCCGCCGGCTCGGAACTCGACAATATCCACGCCCGGATTGTTGGCTCCGATTTGTACCTCTTCATTGGGGGTAACCTGCAGAACAATTTCAATAAGCTGGACCTGTTTTTCGACTCGAAAACCGGCGGGCAGAACACGCTCAGCGGCAACGGCCAGTACATGAACAACATGAACGGCATCACCTTCGATGCCGGCTTCACGGCCGACTACGCCCTGGAAGTAACCTGCGGCACGCCGTCGTCGCCGCCCGGCAGCGTTCACAGCGTGTTTGCCAACTACGTGCCCATTCCGACGGGCAGCATCACGGGCGACTTCATCGGCGGCGGCCCGGGCCGCACCCAGGCTGTGAACTTCGGAGATGTGGTGAGCGGCAACGGCACGGGCACGGTGTCCATCGACAACTCCAACATTGCCGGGGTGGGCAGCGGCACCGGTGCGGCCAACGCGGCGGCGGCCACGGCCGTGGCCACGGGCATCGAGTACAAGATTCCGCTCTCGGCCCTGGGCACAACGGCCAACGGCGGCGACATCAAAATCATCGCCTTCATCAACGGCTCGAACCGGGACTTCCTCGCGAACCAGGTGCTGGCGGGCCTGGCCAGCGGCACCAGCAACCTGGGCAGCCCCAGCGGCGTGAATTTCGCCTCGCAGGCCGGGACGCAGTTCGTGACGGTGGCCAACGGCGCGGTGGCCACGGCCCCGAGCATTTCGGTGAACCCGACGACGCTTAACTTTTTCAATACCAGCGTAGTGGGCGGCACCGTGACGCGGCAAATCACCATCACCAACAACGGCAACGCGCCGCTGAACGTGACGAGCATCACCTCCAACAACGCGGCCTTCACCATCGCGCCCACCACGGCCACCGTGGCGGGGCCGGGCAGCACCACCGTCACCGTCACCTTCGACCCCAGCGTGGCCGGGGTGAATACCGGTACGCTTACCTTCAACTCGAACGACACGGGCAACCCGGCCGTGACCGTGGCCGTGAGCGGCAAGGGAATCGCCGCTGGCCAGGTAGTGCTGGATGGTACCGTGGACAGCGGCCTCTACGGCGCAGCCAAGGTGCTGCAAACCAACACCACGGGCTTCGGCGATAACCAGAGCGAGCTGGACGGGGCTTACACCCGCATCGACGGCACCGACCTGTACCTGACGCTGACCGGCAACCTGCAAAACAACGGCAACAAGCTGGCCATCTTCTTCGATGCCAACCCGGCCACGGGCCAGAACACCTACCTCGGCACCAACGCTGCCACCGACAACTCCGGCGCCCTCGCGGGCCTGACGTTTGACCGGGGCTTCCGGCCCGAGAAAATGCTGGCCATCAACCTGGGCGGTGTGCAAGCCTTCGCCAGTATGCTGCCCCTGGACGGCGGCACGGCCAGCACCTACCTCAGCACCACTACCAACGACTTCACCCAGGACCTGAACTTTGCGGGCGGGCTGACGGGCGAATTGTCGGTGAACAACTCGAACACCGCCGGCGTGAGCGACGTGGCCGTGGGCAACCCCGGTGCCGTGACGACGGGCATTGAAATCCGCATTCCGCTGAGTGCCCTGGGCTACGTGGCCGGGCAGCCGCTGCACATCAGCGCCTTCGTCGCCAGCGGCGGCTACGACTACCTCTCGAACCAAGTATTGGGCGGCCTGCCCCTGGGCACGGCCAACCTCAGCGACGGCAGCGGCGGCCCCAACGTCCCGCCCTCCGCCATCAGCTTCGCCAGCATTGCCGGCAACCAGTACTTCACAGCCCAAAGCGCCGACCTGACCATAGCTGCCGACGTAACCAGCGCCGGCGGCCTCTACAACAACGTGAGCGTGAACGCCGGCGGCATCCTGCGCCTCGGTGCCGACCTGGGCGTGAGCGGAGCCCTGACGGTGAACCCCGGCGGCTCGCTGCTGACCTTCGTGGTGCCCCCAGCTTCCCCGGCTTACGTCTGCGCCAACGTGTTTGGCCCCGGCAGCTTTGCCGTGGGCACCGGCGGTTCGCTGGCCGTGTGCGCCAGCGGCGGCATTCCGGTCAGCGGCAACGCGGGCAACGTGCAGGTGGGCGGCAGCCGCAGCTTCGGCACGGGGGCCAACTACCTCTACTTCAGCAACGCTGCCCAAACCACCGGCGCGGGCCTGCCCGCCACCGTGGCCAGCCTGGGCCAGAGCAACCCCTTCGGCC
>JANYFQ010000614.1 GCA_025362615.1 Hymenobacter sp.
GGCGTTAGGTTTTCGGCTTTCACCAGCCCTATTTCTAACACCTAAAACCGAACACCTAAAACCAAAAACCCATCACCCACAACACCAAAAAGGCTGCCCCGTTGCGGGGGCAGCCTTTTTAGCTAAATCATTGGGTTTGAAAACCTACGCGGCGGCTACTTCGGCCACCGCAGCCGGTACCACCGTCACGAACGAACGGTCTTTGCGGCCCTTGCGGAACTGCACCGTACCATCAACGAGCGCAAATAGCGTGTGGTCTTTGCCGATGCCCACGTTTTGGCCGGGGTGGTGCTTGGTGCCGCGCTGCCGCACGATGACATTGCCGGCAATCAGCGACTGCCCGCCGAAGATTTTCACGCCGAGGCGCTTGGAATGCGATTCGCGGCCGTTGTTCGACGAGCCGGCTCCTTTTTTGTGTGCCATGTTTTTTTGTTAATTATGAATTAGAAATTATGAATTATGAATTGGATTTCAGAAATAAGATTGACTGAGAAGCCAATTCATAATTCATAATTCATAATTCATAATTAACGCTAGCCAATGCTGTCAATCATTACTTTGGTGTAATCCTGGCGGTGGCCGTTCATCTTCTTGTAGCCCTTGCGGCGCTTTTTCTTGAAGACGAGCACCTTGTCGCCCTTGACGTGGGCGAGGATGGTGCCTTTCACCATCACATCGAGCGTCGGAGCGCCGATGGTGAGGGTGCCGTTGTCGTCCGTGAGCAAGGCGTGGCCCAGCTCCACTACGTCGCCGACGTTGCCGGCGAGTTTGTGGGCGTAAACGAATTTGTTGGCCTCAACCTTGGTCTGCTGGCCGGCGATAGTGACAATGGCGTACATCGGTGTGTGCGGTCGTTTCTGAATTTGGGAACGCAAAAGTACGGCAATTTGCCCAAATTGCCAAACCTAAGCCGCTATTATTCATCGGCTGCCCCCGGTTGGCCAGCCAGCCAACGGGTTAGCACCGCGCCGCAGGGCCGCACCAGCACTGTTTTTTTGTGGATAACAATCGTTTTCCCCAGGCCCGGTGGGGATAACCTGCCCCAAACTGGCTGACAATGAGTAAAATTTGGCGCTGAACCCCGCTTTTGTGCCTGCTGCGCGGCGGCCGGCGGCACGAAACGGTAACAAACAAAATTGCCGCCCCGGCTGTCCATCCTGCCACCGGGCCGACCTATATTTGGTGCCGCAACCGCCCGGCTTTATGCGCCCACTGCCCTCCCAACGTCATCAACCAAAGCACCCTATTGCATGGAACCGCTCCTCGCCGAAAACCCCAACCGCTTCGTTCTCTTCCCCATCCAGAACCCGCAGGTGTGGGAGTTTTATAAAAAAGCCGAAGCTTCGTTCTGGACGGCCGAGGAAATTGACCTGAGCCAGGACCAGAAGGACTGGAACGGCCTCACCGACAACGAGCGCCACTTCATCAAGCACGTCCTGGCGTTTTTTGCGGCCTCCGACGGCATCGTGAACGAGAACCTGGCCGTCAATTTCATGCAGGAGGTGCAGATGCCTGAAGCCCGCTGTTTCTACGGCTTCCAGATTATGATGGAAAACATTCACAGCGAGACCTATTCGCTGCTGATTGACACCTACATCAAAGACCCCAAGGAGAAGGACTACCTCTTCAACGCCCTCGAAACCGTGCCCGCTGTGCAGAAAAAGGGCGAGTGGGCCTTGCAGTGGATTAACTCCGAGAACTTCGCCGAGCGCCTCATCGCCTTTGCTGCCGTGGAAGGCATTTTCTTTTCGGGCTCGTTCTGCTCCATCTTTTGGCTGAAAAAGCGTGGCCTCATGCCCGGCCTCACGTTCTCGAACGAGCTGATTTCGCGCGACGAGGGCCTGCACTGCGACTTCGCCTGCCTGCTCTACGGCTACCTCGAAAACAAGCTCAGCACCGAGCGCGTGCAAGCCATCATCGCCGATGCCGTCCGCATCGAGCAGGAGTTCGTCACCGAGGCGCTGCCCGTGAGCCTCATCGGCATGAACGCCCGCACCATGAGCCAGTACATCGAGTTTGTGGCCGACCGCCTGCTCGAATCCCTGGGTTGCCCCAAGCTCTACAACGCCACCAACCCCTTCGATTTCATGGAGATGATTTCGGTGCAGGGCAAAACCAACTTCTTCGAGAAGCGCGTGGCCGAGTACCAGAAAGCCGGCGTGATGAGCGAACGCAGCGAAAACGTGTTTTCGCTGGACGAGGATTTTTAATCTGGGCTGATAGCCAATGGCTTGCAGCTGTTGGCTTTTTGACAAGGGTTCCAAATGCAAAGCCGGCGCATAAAGCGTCGGCTTTGTCGTTTACGCTGCTCCTCACTCATGGAAAACTTGGAAACCTCCGTTTTTGTATCGCCCTGCCTGGCCTGCCGCCGCCGCATCATGTGGCGCGGGCGGCCGTTGTTTTTGTCTTGTTCCTGTGTCAATTATGGCCGCAGCGTTACGGTGGCGGCGCTGGCGGCAGGCGTGAGCACGGCGGCGCTGGCGGGGCTGTGGTGGCTGGATAGAAACAAATATGATTGAAGTCTATCTGCCCCGTTTGGCCGCCTGGTTGCGCCGGGTGGCCTTGTTCTTCGAGCCAGTACGGCGGCACCTGCCGGTGCTGAACATCGCGCTTGCTGTGCTGGCTTGGGTCACCAACACTTACTGGATACAAGGCTTTTGCCAGCCCGTGCCGTGGGCATCAGCCGCGTTGGCGGTTGGTACGACTGCTTTCCTGGCTTGGCCCTGGCTGGCGAGGACCAACGCCGGGGTGCGCTACGGGGCGCTGTTTTTACAGGGGCTGTTTTTTACCACCTGCTCTTACTGCGCTTGGTTTATAGCGATGGAACCAGGTTATTATTTGGCCGGACTGCTGTTGTGCTGGTTGGTGCTGCCGGCGCTGGTATGGCTGCCAATTCTCTTTGGAGTGCAGGTGTTGCAGCGCGTGAATTGGGTGGCACTAACGGGCAAATGGCTGGCATTCGGTTTGGGCGTATTCGCGCTAGCACCGGTGCTGTGGTGGGCCGATGCCCAGTACCGTGAGATGCAGAATGTGCTAGAGAGTATGCCTTTGCGAGAACGTAAGACCATCGTAAATCTAGTGCGGGTGCTGCCCCGCACCTATATGTTGGAGCGGGTGGCTGGAGCAACTTGGCGCTACCATACTTCACCCGAATTTATCTATGATGGCTGGCGGCCCCCGTTGCACGACCCGTTGCTAGTTATTTGCCAAGAATTACATTGGCACGACGACTTTTACAAACGCGACCAAGAATACCGGTATCCGTTGGCTCTAAATGATACTATAAGAAACGGAAGAAATTATGTTAGCAGTGAAGATTTCGTCTATCACCGAACGCAGCTCTACCACCAATTATTCCCGGCCAACCCCATCAAACCCGATTGCGTCTGCGCCCAAAACGACGATGGGGGGTCGTACCGCGCCTGGATACCAGGGGCCGAGCGGTAGCGTCAGGAGTAAATTCCCCACTCAATCCGCCCCAGAATGTCACGCACCTGCTGCCGCCCTGTTTCGGTCTCCAGCAACGTGACGGGCCGGATGCCGCCCAGTGCCGGGATTTCGGAATGGAGCCAGCGGTCAAAGTCCGGCTGATTCTCGAACGTGACCAAGCTGTGCGCCGCCGTGGCTTCGGGGGAGTGGTCGTTTGGGTCGGGGTCGGGCGTTTCAAACATTGGCTAAAATTACGGAGTTTTGGGCCAACGCGCCCCGGCCTTGGCGGCGCTTCCGCACCGGATGGCACTCCCGCCCCCGTCGTACTTTTGCTTCATGGAAACCCTCGCCCCCCAACGCCCGCGCACCGCCACCCGCGACACCGCCGTTTTCGACCTCATCGCCCAGGAAAAACAGCGCCAGACCCACGGCCTCGAACTCATTGCCTCCGAAAATTATGTTTCGCAGCAGGTGATGGACGCGCAAGGCTCGGTGCTGACCAACAAGTACGCCGAGGGCCTGCCCGGCAAGCGCTACTACGGTGGCTGCGAGGTTGTTGACCAGGTAGAACAACTCGCCATCGACCGCGTGAAGGAACTCTTTGGCGTGGCCTGGGCCAACGTGCAGCCGCACTCCGGGGCGCAGGCCAACGCGGCGGTGTTCCTGGCCTGCCTCAACCCCGGCGACAAGATTTTGGGCTTTGATTTGAGCCACGGCGGGCACCTCACGCACGGCTCGCCGGTGAACTTTTCGGGCAAGCTCTACACGCCCAGCTTTTACGGCGTGGAGCGCGAAACAGGCCTCATCGACTGGGACAAGGTGAAGGAAACCGCCCGCCGCGAGCGGCCCAAAATGATAATCTGCGGGGCCTCGGCCTACTCGCGCGACTGGAACTACGCCGCCCTGCGCGAAGCCGCCGACGAGGTGGGTGCCCTGTTGCTGGCCGATGTTTCGCACCCCAGCGGCCTCATCGCCACGGGTTTGCTGAACTCGCCGTTCCGGCACTGCCACATCGTGACGACCACGACCCACAAAACCCTGCGCGGCCCCCGCGGCGGCCTCATCATGCTGGGGCAGGATTTTGATAACCCCTTCGGCCTCAAAACCCCGAAGGGTGACATTCGCCCTATGTCGGCGCTGCTCGATTCGGGCGTGTTTCCGGGCACCCAGGGCGGGCCACTCGAGCACGTAATCGCCGCCAAAGCCGTGGCCTTCGGCGAGGCCCTGAGCGACGAGTTTGGCGCTTACACCCGGCAGGTGGCGGCCAACGCCCAGGCGCTGGCGGCGGGCTTTACGGGGTTGGGCTACGAAATTATTTCGGGCGGCACCGACAACCACTTGATGCTGATTGACCTGCGCAGCAAAGGATTAACCGGCAAGCTGGCCGAAAACACCTTAGTGAAAGCCGACATCACCATCAACAAAAACATGGTGCCCTTTGATGACAAGTCGCCCTTCGTCACGTCGGGGATGCGCATTGGCGCGGCGGCCATCACCACCCGCGGCCTGGGCACGACCGACATGGCCCGCATCGTGGAGCTGATTGACGAAGCCCTGACCCACCACGCCGACGACACCCGCCTGGCCGGCGTACGGCAGCGCGTAAACCACTGGCTGCAAGATTACCCGCTGTTTCAGATGTAGTTTCTCAATGAGTGAATGAGCGAATGAGTGAGTGAATTGTTAGTCTGGTTGCGTTTGCTGATGTCTGGTGACGCACTGCCAACTACCTAATTCACTCACTCGCTCATTCGCTCATTCACTCATTTTTTGACAAGCCAGCTAACCCTTCGCGCCCGTTTTTCTCGTATGACCCCCTCATTCCATCACTTACTTACTCCTTGGAACAAGCGCCCGAAATGTCTTTTATCGACCACTTGGAGGCGTTGCGCTGGCACGTCATCCGGGCGGCCATTGCGGTGGTGGTGTTTGCCACGGCCGCGTTTTTTGCCAAGGAGTTTTTGTTCCACGACCTGATTCTGGGCCCCTCGCGGGCCGATTTTTGGACCTACCAAATGTCGTGCAAGCTCGGCACGTTGGTGGGGGCCGAAGGGATGTGCCCCGATAAGCTGGGCTTTATCATCCAGAACCGCGAGATGAGCGGGCAGCTTTCGATGCACATCAGCACCTCGTTTATCGTGGGCATTGTGGCGGCGTTTCCGTACCTTTTCTGGGAGTTGTGGCGCTTCATCAAGCCGGGCTTGTACCCGCACGAGCGGCAGAATTCGCGGGGGGCGGTGTTCTTTGTGTCGGTGCTGTTTGTGCTGGGGGTGTTGTTCGGCTACTACATCGCCGCGCCGCTAAGTATCAACTTCCTGGCCGGCTACGTGGTGGACCCCAGCATCGAAAACCAGATTGACTTGCAAAGCTACCTGAGCACCCTCACGACGATGACACTCTCGTGCGGGCTGGTGTTTGAGCTGCCGATGATAGT
>JANYFQ010000635.1 GCA_025362615.1 Hymenobacter sp.
AACACCCAACACCCAACACCCAACGCCGAAAACGTAACGATTCTGCCCGCTTTTCATTCCTTTCTGTGCGTATCCTCTTCCTCATTCCGTACCCCGTGGGTCGCGCCCCGTCGCAGCGTTTTCGCTTCGAGCAGTACCTCGACGCGCTCGTGGCGGCCGGGCACCGCTACTACCTGGCTCCGTTTATTTCCGAAGCCACCTGGGCCATTTTGTACCAACCGGGGCACACAGAGGCCAAAGTGCTGGGCATTCTGGCGGGGTTCGGGCGGCGGCTGGCGCTGCTGTTCAGCGTGCCAGCCTACGATTTTGTGTTCATCCACCGCGAAGCCGCGCCCATCGGCCCGCCGGTACTGGAATGGCTGATAGCGAAGGTGTTGAACAAACGTATTGTGTACGATTTTGATGATGCCATTTGGATGAAAGACCCGGCCGGGGAAGCAGGTTTTATCGGCCGCCTGAAGTGGCAGCAAAAAGTAGGAACGATTTGCCGCTGGGCCTGGCGCATCAGTTGCGGCAACGCCTACCTGCGCGATTTTGCGCTGGGCTTTGCGCCGCAGGCCGTCATCAACCCCACCACCCTCGACACCGACCACCTCCACAACCAAGCCCGCGACCAATACGCGGCCGGCCCGCTCGTCATCGGTTGGACGGGCACCCACACCACCCTGCGCCACCTCGACCTGGTGTGGCCCGTGCTGCGCCGCCTCGAAGCCGAAGGCCACAACTTCGAGTTTTGCGTCGTGGCCAACCAGCCGCCCACCGACCCCAGGTTGCGGAGCCTGCGCTTCCGGCCCTGGCGCAAAAACACCGAAATCGCCGACCTGCTTACTTTCAACGTCGGGTTGATGCCGCTCGTGGACGACCCTTGGGCCCGCGGTAAATGCGCATTCAAGGCCCTGCAATACATGGCGTTGGGCATTCCGGCGCTCGTGTCGCCCGTCGGGATGAACACGGAAGTGGTGGCCGACGGAACCAACGGGTTTGTGTGCCGTACCGAAGCCGACTGGTACGCCGCCCTGCTCCGGCTGCTGGCCGAACCCGCCCTGCGGGCCACGTTGGGCACCGCCGCCCGCCGCACCATTGTCGAGCGCTACTCTGTGGCCTCCAACACCGCCAACTTTCTGGCTCTTTTCGAGGCCGACCGGCCCATTTTCGCATGACTTCCGCCCCCGCTTCCGCCCCCGGCACCTTCGTTATTTCGCTCGATTTTGAGCTGATGTGGGGTGTGCGCGACCTGCAAACCAAAGCCGGCTACGGGGCTAATATCCTAGGGGTTCGGCAAGCCATTCCGGCTATGTTAGCGTTGTTTCAAGAGTTTGACATCCACGTTACCTGGGCCACGGTGGGCCTGCTTTTTTTCGACACCAAGGCCGCCCTGTTGGCCGCCCTGCCCACCGAGCGCCCCCACTACGCCGACCCCAACCTGTCGAACTACGTGGCCCTGCCCGAGCTTGGCCCCGACGAGGCCGCCGACCCGTACTATTTTGGCCTGAGCCTGCTGCGGCAAATTGCGGCCGTGCCCGGCCAGGAAATCGCCACCCACACGTTTTCCCATTACTATTGCCTGGAGCCGGGGCAAACGCCCGCCGCTTTCCGGGCCGACCTGGCAGCCGCCGTCGCGGCTGCCAGGCAGCAGGGCTATGCGCTTCACAGCCTGGTGTTTCCGCGCAACCAGCACAACCCCGACTACTTGGCCATCTGCCGCGAGTTGGGCATCCGCTGCTACCGGGGCAACGAGGCCGCCTGGATGTACCAGAAGCAGAGCGAAGCCACCCAAACGCCCTGGCAGCGGGCGGCCCGCCTGCTCGACGCCTACGTCAATGTTTCGGGGCCAAACACTTATGCGCCGGCGGCGTTGGCCGGGCCGTTGCCCCTCAACATCCCGGCCAGCCGGTTTCTGCGTCCGTGGTCGGGCCGCCTGGGCTTGCTCGAAGGCTTGCGCCTGCGCCGCATTCTGGGGGCCATGACCCACGCGGCCCGGCAGGGCGAAGTGTTTCACTTGTGGTGGCACCCGCACAACTTCGGGGCGAATTTGCCCCAAAATATGGCGGTACTGCGTCGCATTGCCACACACTACCAAGTGTTGAGGCAACAGTATGGCTTCCAAAGCCTGAGCATGGCTGAAACAACCGATAAAATACTCGCCCGGCCCAGCGCATCTGCTCAACGCTGAACGGCGCAATCAGGGCGGTTCCCAACTTGGTGGTACACGCAACGCGTACCGCCAATTCACTAAACTCTCAATTTCGGTCACTCCACCCACTGCCATGACCCCTCTCAAAATAGTTGTGCTCGCCGGGCCGGGCGACTCCACCGACACCTTGTTCCATTACCTCGATTCGGCCCTCGGCGTTCACTGCGTCATCGTCGAAACCCCGGTAAGTCAGCGGCAGCTTTTGCGCCGCCGGGCCGAAAAACTGGGGTGGGGCACGGTGATGGGGCAGGTACTATTTAAACTGCTGGTAGCCGGCCCATTGGCGCGTAAATCGCAGGCCCGGCAAGCGGCCATTCGTGCCGAGTACCACCTGCGTACCGAAGCCATTCCGGCCGACCGCCTGCGTACTGTATCCTCCGTCAATTCGCCCGAATGCATTGCTTTGCTTCAGCAATTACAGCCCGATGTGGTGGTTGTGAACGGCACCCGCATCATTGCCAAAAAGGTATTGACCAGCATTTCGTGCCCCTTTCTTAACACCCACGCCGGCATTACGCCGCTGTACCGGGGCGTACACGGCGGCTATTGGGCCCTTACCCAGCATGACCGGGCGCACTGCGGTGTATCGGTGCATTTGGTAGATGCGGGCATCGATACCGGCGGCATTCTTTACCAAGCCCTCATCAGCCCCGGCGCGGCCGATAATTTTACTACTTACCCGTTGCTGCAGCTGGCGGCCGGGCTGCCTCTGCTGGCCCAGGCCGTGCGCGACGCGCTGGCGAACACCCTGTTGTTGCAGCCTGCTCCCGAGGGCGTATCGCGATTATGGTCGCACCCTACTTACGCCGAATACCAGCGCCATCGGGCTTACGCACCCTGAAGGCCGATAATACTCAGCACAGAATCAAGCTTTATGCAGGTAATGCCTTGCGGGCGCGGGCCGGTATTTTCTGGTTGCCTTTGGCGCTCAAACTTTCCGTGATATATAGCCCGGCCACGTAAAAAGGAATCATCGGTATTTTGTAGCGGACCAGGGTACCAAAATTATTTGATACAATGCCAACTGTTGCGGCGAAAGCAATGGCAAACAGAAAGCACAGTGTCAGCGAAGGCGTTTGTGCCACTAGCCGAATGGTATTAAATATGCCCGACCGGACCAGAATGCGGAGCGTAAAGAGCAAAAACCACAACGATTCGAGCGAAGTAAGCAGCATAATGGGGTTGCGTACTTCCCACAAAAATGGCCGGAAAAGAGCTACTATAATGGCCTGCGGGGCCAATTTTACCATGCCGCCCAACGACCCGTCTTGCTCCCCCAGCTTATAAGCCGACCCGTTTTGTTTCACGCTTACTTCGTAGATGTAATCAGACGTTACTTTGGTGCGTTTGCCGATTTTATCAATGTCATAATCCGCGTCACCTTTCGTCAGGTTTGTGGCTGCGAAAAACGCAATGCCTAGGCCCATTAAAAGCAGAAACGGTTTGGCTATAACCTTAATTGCCTGGTTCTTTATCCGTGCGCTGTTTTCGTTGAATATCCACAGCAAAGCAGCGGGCAAAAAGCACAGTAAAATGTACACTTTTATCAATACAAGCGTGTAGCTCACCAATACTCCAATCAACAAACAACTCAAGAGGCTGCGTTTTTGAATGGTGCCTTTGTAAAATGCGTAAAAAAGCCAGCCTAATGCCCCGACGCAAACGGAATCTTTCATTAGCCCCGAACCCCAAAAGAACATGGAAGGGATAAAGAAAATCGGAATGGCTAATTGCTTGTAAAGCTGCGGGCGAATCTTAATGAAGGTGATGTACAACGCCCACAAACCACTGAAGCTAAGTATTGCAAAAAATAATGATATTACTGTGTAGTTGTTAAAACAGAAAAGTCCGAAAAATGCGGCAACCCGTACCAGCAACAACTCGGCTGAATTGGCTAGATACCATTGCATATTGGCCGTGTACGGAGCAATTTCTGCATCGTAAGTGCCGCCTGGCAAAGTCATTATTTTCCAGCCAGCACTAAACGAATGCCCGAAAGCTTTATTAATTTCTTGGGTATGCTGAAAGTAATTCAGCGTGTCGCCGCCCCCATAATAAAATTGATAAACCAAGCCCAACGCAATGGCACCAATAAACTTTAGGGTAAGGGCCGGTAAAAAATAAGGCCGGGTATATGAATTTGTGGCTTTTTTCCGCACCGCCATCGCGGCTAAATAAAATATCAGCAAATACACCGGCGACAAAAACAAATCAGTAACTTCCACGACAATTATTTTTTAGAGTTGAGGTATTTTTTAGCTTCCCGGTACTGCTCCGATTTTCGGTCGGCTTTCTCGAGTAGCACGGCGTAGTAGCGGCGGGCGGCTACGGCATCTTTTTCCTGCACGGCCAGACGGGCCAGGTTGGCGTTGGAAAACAAGTAGAAGCCGCCGGCCGTGTCGCCGGTGCTTTCGGCAAACACGATGCAGCGCTGGTAATAATCCTTGGCCTTGGGCAGGTCGCGATAGCGGTTTTGGGCCAGGTAGGCCAGAAAATAGCTGGCGTAGCGGCCGCTGTTGCCCTCGTAGCCGGGCATTCCGCGGTTGATTTTGTCGAGAATGTCGCGGCTTACTTTTTCGCATTCCACAA
>JANYFQ010000651.1 GCA_025362615.1 Hymenobacter sp.
TCACGCCGCCGTCCTCGGCCTTGCCGGACAGGTGCGGGGCGACCAGCCCCCAAGTGGCATCAGAAATTTCGTGTCGGTGCATAGAAATGTCGCTGTATAAGGCAAAATTACATTAAACTTCTTATTGTCCTCACGACCTAGTAGCGGGCACGGGCCAAGAGGCCCGCGCCAACCGCCAGCCCCGCGTAACGTCAGTTATTATTCGCTCCATACCTTTTTGCCCATGAAAAGCTTCCTGATTGCCCTCGGGTTATCCTTTGCCCTGACTGCTACGGCGGCTTCGGCAGCTCCGACCATTCGCCTCACCCAAACCGCCGCCGGCCAAGAGCCAGTGCTGACGAAGCAACAGAAAAAAGCCGCCAAACTCAAGCGCCGCGAACACCAGTCCGACGTGTACAAAGGCAGCATTTCCAGGCAAAACCGCCTGGTAGAAGATGCCCTTAATGCCGAAAAAGACAAGCAGCCGACCGACGACGAAGGCAAGGAGAAGAAGGTGAAGTAACCACTTTTGCGGGTTGCTCTGTTTCACAAGAAGCCCCCGGCGCTGCGGCGCTCGGGGGGCTTTTTTGTGGAAAATCAAAAGTGCTGACTTCGGCACGGCACCCTTATTCAGCGTAGAGTTGCACCGTTTCGCTGGGCTGCCCGGCCACTACAGTCCGCAGAAAATAAGTGCCCGTGGGCAATTTTGGCAGTTCGAACCCAAAAACCTGGCCCGCCTGACCAGCGCTTAGTTCCTGCGTGTACAGCACCGTGCCTTGCGCGTTGTAGAGCAGCACCGTGGCAGCCTCGCCAGCCGCAGTAGGCGTGTAGGCCACAGTAAAAGTGGCGGCGCTGGGGTTGGGGTATACCTGCGTTCGCAGCCCGGCCGGAGCGGGCGTGCTCATCTGGCCCACTGGTTCGCAGGGCATCCCCTTGTACGAGTTCCGAACGAAGTCGCCCAGCCCGTCCTTCATGCCGTACACGTAGGGCAAAGCCGGCCGCTGAAACGTGACGGTGGCGGCATTGGGGTTGTTGTTGGGGGCCAAGAGCACCGCCACCGGTGCCCATTTGTAAGCCGTGGCTCCGCTCGCCGTTGTGGTGTAGATGCGAAGCGTTTCGTCGCAAGGCGTGTAGAACAGGCGAGGGCTTACGCTCAGTTGCGCCCCGATGCAGGTGGTGGCATCGAGCGCAACCATCGGCGCGAAGCAACGATTCGCTAAGGTGCTGCGGCGCAAAATATTGTCGGCTCCAAGAACCTCCGGCTCGGCTGCAAATGCATATTTTTGCTGTGATGGGGCAAGAAACCGGTACATGAGCACGCTGGGGTCGGCCACATGAGCAAGGCCCACCACATGGCCCAACTCGTGCAGCAACGACGTTTTGAAGTCGTACCGCACCGAGTCATTTGGAATTGGGGCACCAGAGAAATCGTAGGCAAATATTTTGTCCTTGTTGATTAGTATATCAACCGCATCGGCCGAAGCATAATTGCCGTTGCTACCGGTACAGAAGGTGAAGTGGTTGTTCGTCGCCATGAGCGCGTCGGAGTTTATCGGAAAAGCAGCCGACGAAAACCCGATGTTGCAATCCGTCGTGCCATAAGCAAACGGCACGGCCCGAAACACGCTGTCACCCAAGTTGAGTTGGGTGTCGCAACGCCATTTGCGAATGACCGTTTCGATGATTTTGGTGGTAGGATAGCCGAAATTAGAGCCCAAATGGTGGTTGAGTACGTTAGCATCGTACTTAAACCGAATGCCACCCGTGCCGTTGAGGCTGGCAATGCGCACCTGACGGTAAGCCGGAATTGGCGGATTACCACTTGAGTAAAGGACGTTAAACTCCGAACGCGGGATGGTAACAGCCGGAGGCGAAGCACCAGCCGACGTTATGGAATCGGTCAAGCTAGCATTGATTACTTTAAATACACCAGTTGCTGCGCTCCGACCCTTTCCACTCGGTGTTGACCCATCATTCGAGGGCATATACAAAACGATTTTAGTATTGGTGAACCTAATGATGTTTAAGGCGGGAGTTCTAACGTAGGTATTGGGCTGGTCGGCGCTCGCGAACTTGACCTGTGGCTTGAAGGCAGGGTTGGCGCTACTCGGGGTGCCGAAACCGGAACCGTTGATAGTCAATGAGTCGAAAGTGCCCGCATTGATGGTAATTGGCGCAAAGCTTGTGATGGCCACCGTGGCAAGGGGCCCGCCGCTGATTTGGGCCTTATTGGCGTTTGTGTTTGATGTAGCGGATTGTTTTTTTTTAACAGACAAGCGGGGGCGTTGCGGGCTGGACTTCATCATCCTAGCGTACATGAGGCTGTCCAGTAAATACGCTTCTTTGTAAGAGTTAAATTTCTTGGGGTCAAATGGTTTTACCACCCGGTACGGGTGCCCAACCTGCGCGGCGATGACCGGGTACAGGCTGGTTTCGACCCGAGGGTACGTTTGCCAGAAAGATTGCGTATTGGCCCCGCCTTTCAAGTAGCTCTCGTATTCCAGGAAGCCGCGTTCGCCATCTACCGTTTGAAAAGCCTGGTTGGCCGGAACCTTGGTTTTTGGGTCGGGGTGTGGGGTTGAGGTCAGAAAAAATACGCCCGTCGGTTGCAGGTTCAGCCCCACCTGGCCCAGGTCGGAAAAGGCGTTCGCCTCGTTGCCGACTTGCCCGCCCCAGGTGATGATTTCGACGCGGGCGCTGCTCACCTCGCCTTTGAATACCTTGTAAACGGTAACGGGCGTAGCCGTGAAAATCATGCTGTGCGCGGCATCCCAAAAGCAGTAGCTTTCTTCGGCGCGGCCCTCGACGATGACCGGGGATTTAGCAATCAAAGCCGCTAGCTGCGCTTCGCCACCGCTGCTGGTGAACGGGCGCGGCGCTTCGCCTTGTTGGGCTTGGGCAGGACTTCCAGTTAGCACGACGGCCAACAGGAACAGGAGGCAGGCAACATTTTTCATGGGGTGGCGAGGGTGAAATGTGACAAGCTTCAGTAAATATAGGCAATAGTTGCCATATGTGCAGCAGGGCTAGTCAAAGGGCAAATACTTAGCAACATTACGGTCATTTTGGCGGGCACGGCCGACCAGCAGGCCGTGCCAGCCTGCTGGCTGCCAACAACGCTGCCGGGTGCGGGTGCCCCAACCACAGCGCCTGGCGCCATGCCTGGCCCGGCAGTGGCAGCGGCAGTAAAAGTCTCTGGCCTCACCCTCACCTCCCTACCCGCTGCGGGCTTGCACCGGCACCGCGCCGGCCCTAACTTTGGTCGTGCCAGGGGTTGAATGCGAAGTGCTTACCACGGCAATCATTCTGCATTCAAAACCCAAAATCAAGCCCTCCCGCAATGCCCGTTTTCTCGCACCTCCACAGCCACACCCAGTACTCGCTCCTCGACGGGCAGGCCAGCATTTCGGCCCTCATGAAGAAGGCCCAGGCCGACGGGATGCCCGCCGTGGCCCTCACCGACCACGGCAATATGTTCGGGGCCTTCAACTTCGTGGCCGAAGCCAACAAGTACAACGTCAAGCCCATCGTGGGCTGCGAGTTTTACCTCGTGGACGACCGCCACAAGAAAACCTTCAGCAAGGAAAAGGGCGAGCGCGACAAGCGCTACCACCAACTGCTACTGGCCAAAAACCAGGCCGGCTACCACAACCTGAGCAAGTTATGCTCGCTGAGCTTCATCGAGGGCGTGTACTCCAAGTTCCCGCGCATCGACCGCGAGCTGCTCGAACGCTACCACGAGGGGCTGATTGCGACGAGCTGCTGCATCGGGGCCGAAATCCCGCAAACCATCCTTTTTCGCACCGAGGCCGAGGCCGAGGAGAAGCTGAAATGGTGGCTCGATATGTTCGGCGACGACTATTACATCGAAATCCAGCGGCACGGGCTGATGAATTTCGACGGCACCGGCAAGAGCCAGGAAGACGTGAACCAGGTGCTGCTCGGGCTGGCCGTGAAGCACAACGTCAAGGTCATTTGCACCAACGACTCGCACTACGTCAACCAGAACGATTACGCCGCCCACGACCTGCTGCTGTGCGTGAACACCGGCGAAGAGCACAGCGTGCCCGTCGGCGACCCGCGCACCAACTACTACACCCTGATGACGGGCAAGGGCGAGGTCAAATATGACCTGCTCGACAACCTGCGCCGCGACCACGGCCGCGACGAAAACGCCCAGCGCCAACTGCGCCGCATTGATGAGGAGCTGCAAAAGCCCAAGCCCCACACCCGCTTCGGCTTCGCCAACGACCAGTTCTTTTTCAAGACCCAGGCCCAGATGAACGAGTTGTTCGCCGACGTGCCCGAGAGCGTGGACAACACGAACGAAATCGTGGGCAAAATCACGCCGCCGGTGCTGGCCCGCGACATTTTGCTGCCCAATTTCCCCATTCCGCCCGAGCACGCCAACGCCGACGCTTTCCTGCGCGACCTCACCTACAAAGGCGCTTTTGAAGGCCCCAAGCCCCGCTACTCGGAGCGCACGGCCGAAGTGGAGGAGCGGCTCGATTACGAGCTGCGCATCATCCAGACGATGGGGTTTGCGGGGTACTTTCTTATCACCCAGGATTTTATCAACCACGGGCGCTCGGTGGGCGTGGCCGTGGGGCCGGGGCGCGGCTCGGCCGCCGGCTCGGCCGTGGCCTACTGCGTGGGCATCACCAACATCGACCCCATCAAGTACTCGCTGCTGTTCGAGCGGTTTCTGAACCCCGAGCGGGTGAGTATGCCCGATATTGACATTGACTTTGACGACGTGAACCGTCAGAAAGTCATTGACTACGTGGTGGATAAGTATGGCAAAAACCAGGTGGCCCAGATTATCACCTTCGGCACGATGGCCGCCAAGTCGAGCATCAAGGACGTGGCGCGGGCCATGAACCTGGCCCTGCCCCAGACCAACGACCTCACCAAAATGGTGCCCGACAAGCCCGGCACCACCCTCGCCGGAGCCTTCGCCGAAAGCCAGGAGCTGGACATGATTCGGCGCGACGAAAGCCCCGATAACCTTAAAGGCCAGATACTTCGCCTCGCCACCCAGCTCGAAGGCTCGCTGCGGAACACCGGCATTCACGCCGCCGGCATCATCATCGCCCCCGACGACATCACGAAGTACATCCCCGTCAGCACCAGCAAGGAATCGGAGCTGCTCATCACGCAGTTCGACGGCAAGGTCATCGAGAGCGCCGGGATGCTGAAGATGGACTTTCTGGGCCTCAAAACCCTGACCATCATTGTCGATGCCATCCGCCTCATCGAACGCAACCACGGCGTGAAGATTGACATTGACGACATTCCGCTCGACGACGAAAAAACCTACCAGCTCTACCAGCGCGGCGACACCATCGGCACGTTCCAGTTCGAGAGCGAGGGAATGCGCCAGTACCTCAAAGACCTCAAACCCACCAACATCGAGGACCTCATCGCCATGAACGCCCTCTACCGGCCGGGGCCGATGCAGTTCATCCCCAACTTCATCAACCGCAAGCACGGGCGCGAGGAAATCGTGTACCCGCACGAGTTGCTGGAGCCAATTTTGAAGCACTCCCAGGGCATTTGCGTCAGCGGCGATACGCTGGTTCACTGCGCCTTAACCGGCGAACGAGTGCGAATAGACGCGTTGGCCGGGCGCACGAATGACTTCTGGGTGCAGGGCGTGGACGCGGAAATGCGCCCCGCCGTGGCCCCGGTCACGCACTTCTTCGACAACGGCCTGCGCGACGTGCTGCTCGTGCGCCTTCGCGACGGCTCGACCGTGACCATGACCCCTGACCACCAAGTGCTTACTGAGAATGGCTGGCAGCAAATCCAGCACCTGGGCGTGGGCAGCTTCATCGGCACGCCCCGGCAACTAAGCGTGGCCAACGAGGCCGATTATGACCTGGGCAAGCTGCGAACGCTGGCCTACCTGCTGGCCGACGGCTCGCTCACGTCGGGCGCGGCCTGCGATTTTGTGTCGCAAAGCCCCGCTCTCGTGGCCGAGTACACGCGCTGCGTGAACAGCTTCGACAACCTGACGACCAGTACCTTGCAGCAAGTGCGCGACGTAACGCGGGTGTCGGTGAAGGTGACGGAAAAAGCGTTTTACCACGAACCCACCACCTTGCTGACTTGGCTGCGCCAACTGGGTTTGAAGACGCAAAAGGGCGGCCTGAACTCGCGCCAAAAGTTCGTGCCTGAGTTCGTTTTCGGGCTGAATGCCAACTGCATCGCGCACTTCGTGGCCTCGCTCTGGGATTGCGACGGGCACGTGGGCGAGAAAATCTGCTTCTACAAAACGATTTCGCCACTGCTGGCCCGCGACGTGCAAACGCTGCTGCTGCGCCTGGGCATTCGCTCCGTTACCTACGAAACCAGCTACCGCAACGCGGGCGACGACACCGACACAACGGCCTATCAGATAAGCACCTACCAACTACAACGCTTCGACGAGTTGGTAGGCCCGCACCTGGTGGAGAAGCGCCGGGCCAGCAGCGGCCCGGCCACGGCCGGCACCACTGACACGCTGTGCCGCGAAACCTTCGTGACGGAATTGCGCCAGGCCTGGCCCGGCTCCGACAAGGCCCTGATGCGAACCCACGGCTTTGACCGCCAGCACCTCATGCCCGCCCGCCGCGCCCGTAACCCGCGCATCAGCGCCGCGTTGCTAAAGCCCCTGACTAATGTGCTGCCCCTGCCCGCCACCGAGCGCCACCTGCGGGTACGCTGGGAAGAAATCGTGAGCATCGAACCCGCCGGGCAACAGCGGGTGTACGATATTACCGTGGCCGGTATTCACAACTTTGTCGGCAACAACGTGCTGATACACAATTGCGTTTATCAAGAACAAATCATGCAAGCCGCCCAAATAATGGCGGGCTACTCGCTGGGCGGGGCTGACCTTTTGCGCCGGGCGATGGGCAAGAAGGACATGAAAAAGATGGCCCAGGAGCGCGAGAAATTTGTGAAGGGCGCGGCCGACCTGCACAACGTGACCGCGAAGAAAGCATCGGAGGTGTTCGACGTGATGGAAAAGTTTGCCGAATACGGGTTCAATAGAAGTCATAGTGCTGCATATAGCGTTGTGGCTTACCAAACCGGCTACCTCAAGGCCAACTACCCGGCCGAGTACATGGCCGCCGTGCTCACCAACAACATGGGCGACATCAAGAAGGTGACGTTTTTCATTGAGGAGGCCCGCAAGCAGGGCGTGGCCGTGCTGGGGCCGGACGTGAACGAGAGCCTGCTCAAATTCAACGTGAACCAGGACGGGGCCATTCGTTTCGGCATGGCGGCGGTGAAGGGCGCGGGCGAACTGGCCGTGGAAAACATGGTGGAGGAGCGCGAGAAAAAAGGCCCCTACGCCGATATTTTCGACTTCGCCAAGCGCGTAAACCTGCGGACGGTGAACAAAAAAACCTTCGAGAGCCTGGCCCAGGCCGGCGCGTTTGACGATTTTGGCAAGCACCGCCGCCTCTACCTTGATGCGCCGGCCGGCGACCAGCCGCTCATCGAAAAGGCCATGCGCCTGGGCCAGCAGCACGCCGCTGCGCTCGAAAGCAGCCAGCACAGCTTGTTCGGGGCCAGCGCCTTCGGGGCCGTGGCGGCCCCGCTGCCCAAGCTGCACGAGATGGAACCCTGGAGCAAAACCGAGCAGCTCCGCCGCGAAAAAGACGTGGTGGGCTTCTACCTCTCGGGCCACCCACTCGACAGTTTCAAGCTGGAACTGGACGCTTACTGCACCTGCGGGTTGGAGAAAGTGGACGAGACCAAAAACAAGGAAATGGCCGTGGCGGGCCTCGTCAACAACGTGCAGTTCAAGACCACCAAAACCGGTCAGGCGTTCGCCACCTTCACCCTCGAAGACTACGAAACGAGCATCAACCCGGCCCTGTTCCGCGACGATTACACCAAATTTGCGCCCCTCATCAACCCCCGCAACTACCCCAACGAGCAGGTGCCGCCCATGTTTGTGCGCCTCAAACAAGAGCTGCGCCGCCACACCACCGACCAGTGGGACATGAAAATTATTTCGATGCAGCCGCTGCACGAAATCGCCGAAAAGATGAGCAAAGGCGTCCGCGTCCGCCTCGACTTACGCACCGTCACCGGCCCCATGCTCGACCGTTTGCAAGAAGCCATTGACCACGCCCCCGGCACCAAACGCCTTGAAATTCAGTTCGTAGAGCCGCACGAGCAACTGGCGGTCGATATGTTCTCGCGCCGCTTCCAGGTCGAGCCAAAGGCGTTTATTGATAAAATGCGCGAGTTGGAATTGGAGGTGTGTACGTTGGTGTGAGGACAGAAGAAGGCGGGCGGCTTGCGAACAAACCGCCCACCTTTCTCAGCTAGTTGGCTGTCGGTTGTTCGTACTTACGACTACCGTGCTTGAACACCAGTTTGCGCTCGTTGGAACCGTCCAGATTCATTGTCCAAAGGTTGGTCTCACGGTACACGTTAATGCTGTCGCGCTCTATCCGTTGGTCGGCCCGTTGCACCAGCAGGTGCTGGCCGTCGCGGGCAACCGCGACACTTTCATAAATTCGTCGTTCGCACCCACTTCGCACCTGAACCGTGCTGCCCGTAGCCAAGGTGGTGCGGAAAAGTCCCGCGCTATTGCACCAGACAAAGCCCCGCGAATCTGGCAGCCAGGCAGCCATAACCCAAGGAAAGTACCAATACCAAGGGTTGGCACCACCCGGAACTGAGCCGACGGAACGCGACTCGCCTGTGGCAAAGTTGTAAAGGCGAATTACTGTTCCTGCTGTCTGGGCACCGCTCCACAATAACCACTCCCCATCCGGCGACCAAGGCCCGGGCACCCCGTTCAGGGCTTCCAGTGCCGGTGTGGGGATGCGCTGTCCGGCGGAGTCCAATAGCACCAAACCCGAGAGCAAATTGTCGCTTGGGTAAACTGAGGCTACCAGCCGCCGCCCGTCCGGGCTCCATTGCGGAAAGCGGTGGCGGAAGCCGTGCGTGAGTTGCCGCCGGCCGCCATCGCGCAACCCAAGGCACCAGGTCTGCCCTTCCGTGTTGTAGGTCAGCCAGTCGTTGCTTCCGGGGCGTACCCGGAACTGTTGGATGGCCCGGTCAGCAAGGACCCGCTCGCATCGCTGGGTGCTGAGGTCGGCCACCCAGAGGCCTGCCATTGCCCGCTTAGGCTTGGCCTCAGCGGCGCTGATGTCGAGCAGGAACGCCACTTGGTTCGGTTGCCGTGGATTGAACGCAGGGTACTGATAGGTACGCGCTGACGTATGTGGCACACGCATCCACCACGCCAGCACAATCTCCCCTTCGCGCACTTTCTTATACACCAGCGGCTGACACTCGTCGCTTATCTTGCCAGCCTGTTTGCCATCTATGGGCCAAGACGCGGGCCGCATAGCCGAAGAACAGCCCATCAGGGCCAGCAGTCCCACACCGGCGAAGTTGCCGCCATACAACGACTTCATCACCACCTACTCCTTAACAAACTTGCCCACGCTCACCCCCTGCGCGGTCGTCAATCGGTAGGTGTAAAGGCCGGTCGGCAGGTCGGGCAACGCAAGGTTCAAGGTTCGCGACCCGGTGGATACAGCGGCCGGAAACATGAATTGCTGCACCTTGCGGCCCGTGACGGACCACACTTCCACCGTTGGCATCCCGTTGTCCGGCCGGTCCTCATAAGCCACCATTAAGTTGCGAGCAGTCGGATTTGGATAAGCAACCGAAGAGAGCCCCGTGGCGGTGCTGCGACGATACTGGAAATCTTTCTCAACGTTGTAGGTGTAAAAAGTCAGGTCCATGCGGACACCGGCATTGGGGTCTCGCGGAACCCACACATTCGTTCCGTTTGGCAACGTGACGAGGTAGGCGTAGCCTTCCACATCCACGGTATTTTGATTAGCTAACTGCGCGTAGTAAAATGAGTTGGCCGAGGGCCCGCTGGGAGTGGTGACCATGATTTCTGGCTCCGGGTTGGGGAGGATAACAGGTGCCCCAAAAAATGTTCCTCCCCACAAGTTAGACGCGCCGTTGCGGGACCAGACCCGCAGCAGAGCATCGTCTGGGTTGGGTACCGGGGTCGGACTGTTGCCATTGGGCTGGCGCACTTGCACAGTGGTTCTGACCCGGTAAACATTCGCTGTATATCGCTGTAAGGCGGGAAATGCAGTGCCTGTGCTGGTATTAAAGTAGTTGCCTTGAAAGGCGATTGTTTTGTTTTGCGCCACAAGTACCGGTGGGTTGTTAGGCCGAATGGTGGTGTGAATGAATTTGTATGCGCTAGTGTTTGCGTATTCCAGCGCCGCCCAGGCGTTTAGTAGTCCCCAGCCTGTTACGCCATTGGGGTCTTCGGTGGGTGTTTTGTACGTGGAAGTAGCAACTGTTCTGACCAAATCTTTGGCCGTGAACTGCAGGAGTTGTTCCACGTCTTCGGGTGCCAAATTGTTGGCCGAATTGCCCGGCGTGTTAATCATGCCCATCGCCAGCGCTGCAACCCCCGTTACGTGGGGCGCAGCGGCCGAGGTGCCGCCAAATGTAGTGTACCCCATGGGGTCAGGGCTGGTTGTGGGCACACCGTAGTTGAACACCTGCGGTGCATTCTGCGGTGCATTCTGCGAAAGAGTGCTGACCACCAGTGCTGTGGTTCCTGGGGCAATGACATCAACATCAGTGCCATAGCTGCTCTCGTATCGGTCTGGCCGGTAGTTTGGGTCACTGTTGTTCATGTCTTTGTGCCTTCCGTTGGGGCCGCTGGCCCCCACGCTTATTACCCAGTCGTCGTTTAGGGAGGCTGGGTAAACAGGAGCGGTGACCGTTGATGCCGGTTCGTTAATGCCATTGCCACGCGCCGCCACCACGACGCAATTGTTTCTGTAAGCGGTCCGAATTACGTCTTTCAGCAGGTTGGGGGAAGGTACGGTGCCAAAGCCCGTAGTGCCAACGCTTATGTTAAGAATATTTAACCCCAAGCCGCCACGAGTCAAGTCCATGGCCCCGTCTTGGATGGCATTGGCCATCACGTCAAGCGTGACATTGCGGCGACTGTCAAGTGCCCTCAAATCCACCAGCTGAACACCGGGAACGGCAGGTGAAGCGCCGTATTCGCCGCCAGCAATACCAGCAATGCCAGTACCGTTGCTACGCTTGGCCCCGATGATACCCGCTACGGCGGTCCCATGCCCAACTGGGTCTTGCGGCTGATTTGGGTCGTAGGGGGATGCGCTTAGTACGTAGTTGCGACCTGTCGTAACCACCGAAGTTGTTGGGGATAGTGCGAAGTCAGGGTGTCGGTGGTCAATGCCGGTATCCAGTACGCCCACCCTTACTAAATTTCGGCCGGTTGCTCGACGCCCTCAGGCATACACCATATTGATGTGCCCTTCTTTGTACAACGATGTCGGTTGCAGGTTGCCTTGCCGTCTGAACAAGGGGTCGTTTGGGGTGCCGAAAATCGGCTGTGGGATGGTCGCTTCTGCCACCCAGTTCAAATGCGCGTAGCGCACCAGCGGGAATAAACCCCCGAGCTTCTCGCACATCTCCGCCTCGTTTCAACCCTTCGGCAGTTGCAACACGAAGGAAGCCCAGTGGTCATCAACGCGGATGGTGTCGCCCAGCCGGGTGATGGACAGGGTGTCGGCGCTTGTCATGCGCGTGAATACCTTGAACACCTCAATTCCGCTAGCATCGTAACCAAGCACCTGCGAAAGCCGCTCAATTGCGTTGTCGCGCAATACCTCTTTAAGAAAGCCCGATTGAAACGTGGTATCATCTACTGCGTAGATATTGAGTTGTTTCGGGTCAAACCGGACGATTACCTCGCGTTCAATGTGCGAGGGCTGTTCTTTTTCGTCGTACACTACGGTCATGGGTCGTTCTTGCGCGTGACCGTAACCGGCCCACAGGAATCCCAGCAAAATCAGCCAACCAGCCAATAATGTGGGGGAGAGAAAAGTACGTAAATTTTTCATGGGCAATAGAGTTGGTTGGGGGTTTGGGGGTAAAAAAAGCACTCAGCGGGTCAGCGCCAAGCGTTTGGTTATTGTTTTTCCGGTCACGGTCATCTGGATATAGTACAGCCCAGCGGGCAGGTTTTCTGTTTCAAAGCGGGCCTCGTGCCAGCCACTGGCCCGCCAGCCCGCCGCTACGGGGCGGGCCACGGCGCGGCCCAGCCCATCGAACACCGCCATGCTCACGCGCCCGGACTGCGACAGGTGGTATCGCACGGCTACGGGGCCGGTGGCCGGGTTCGGAAACACCTCCAGCGCCGGCCCCGGCACTACCGGCCGGCCACCGGCGGCGGCCAGCGGCAGCCCGGCCACGCGCCGGACGCGGTGGTTGGCCAGGTCGGCCACGTAGAGGCTGCCCCGGTGCAGGGTCAGGCCCCGGGGGCTGGCGAAGCGGGCCGTCAGGGCCGGGCCGTCGGTGTTGCCCACCGCGCCGGTGCCGGCCACGGTGCTCACCAGGCCGGTGGCGGCCTCAATGCGGCGCAGGCGCTGATTGTCGCGGTCGCTCACGTACACATCGCCGCTGCCGCCGTCCACGGCCACGCCGATGGGGGCGTTGAAGCGGGCGGTGGCCGCCGGGCCGTCGAGGTAGCCGCCGGCGGCCCCGCCCGCGTAGGTGCTCACCACGCCGGCCGGCGTGAGTTTGCGGATGCGGTTGCCCGCCCGGTCGGCAATGTAGAGGTTGCCCGCCGCGTCGAGGGCAATGCCCTGCGGCTCGAAAAAGCGGGCCGTGGCCGCCGGGCCGTCCAGGTGCCCGCGCACCCCGCTCCCGGCAATGGTGCTGACCATACCCGCCGGGTCGATGCGGCGGATGCGGAAGTTGTTCACCTCCGACACGTACACATTCCCGGTGGCGTCCTGCACGATGCCGACGGGGCCGGAGAACCGGGCGGTGGCGGCCGGCCCGTCCACGTAGCCGCTGGTGTAGGAGCCGGCAAACGTCGTCACGGCCCCGGCCGGGCTGATTTGCCGGATGCAGTCGTTGCCCGTGTCGGCCACGAGCAGGTTGTCGGCCGGTGTCATCAGCACCGAGTGCGGCATGTCGAAACCGGCCAGCAGCCCCACGGGGTCGTCGCCGTAGCCTGCCGTGCCGCTGCCAGCGAAGGTCGTCACCGCGCCAGCCGCCGTTATTTTGCGGATGACGTGGTTGAGGCGGTCAGCCACGTAGGCCGTGCCTTGGGCATCGAGGGCCACACCATAGGGCTGGTTAAACTGCGCCGTGGCCGCCGGCCCGTCGGCGCGGCCCGCCGTGCCGCTGCCAGCCACGGTGGTCACCACGGCGGCTTGGCCTCGCGCTAGGGCGTGAGGACAATTAAAAATAAATTATTTATCTAAGTCAGTCAAGAGCCGCTCCAATATGCCAGAATGCCAGGAAGGACATCACGGTTTTATCGTAGCGCGTGGCCAGGCGGCGGTAGCGCTTCAGGCGCCCAAAAAAACGCTCGACCTTGTTGCGGTCGCGGTAGGCGTTTTCGTCC
>JANYFQ010000362.1 GCA_025362615.1 Hymenobacter sp.
CGCGTCACCCCCGGCCAAACGGCGGGTACGCTCACCTTCAAAAACGCCCACCGCCTCACCGACGAAACCCTGAACGTGCCCGTGCGCCGCAGCGCCGCCGACGCCCGCCCTCTGGTGCAGCTCGCCCTGGCCGGGGCCGGCACTTCCGACGTTGCTTACCTCTACGCCGAAGCCGGCGCCACGGCAGACGTGGACGCGGCCTTTGACGCCGTGAAGCTGGCCAACCCCAGCGGGCTGAACCTGGCGACCCTCGCCGCCACCGGCGCGGCGCTGGCCATCGACGGCCGCCCGGCCTTCGCCACCGCCCAGCGCATTCCGCTGCAAGTGGCCGTTCCCGCCACCGGCCCCTACACCCTGACGGCCGCCACCCTGGCGAACCTACCGGCCACCACGGCCCTGACCCTGACCGACGCCCTCACGGGCCAGACCACCGACCTGCGTCGCACAGCCGCCTACGCCTTCACGGCCACGGCCGGCGCGCCCGCCGTGGGCCGCTTCTTCCTCAACCTGGCCCCGGCCGCCGGGGCGTTGGCCACCACCGGCGCGGCGCTGGCGGCGCAGGTGCAGGTGTACCCCAACCCGGCCCGTGGCAGCTTCGCGCTGCTGCTGCCGGCGGGCACGGCCGCCACGGCCGCCACGCTGATGAACGCCCTGGGCCAAACCGTGCGGACGCTCACGGCCACTGCGGCTACCACGGTGGACGTGGCCGGGCTGGCACCGGGCGTGTACACCCTGCGCCTGACGCTGGCCGGGCAGCCGGTGAGCAAGCGCGTGGTGGTGGAATAGGCCGAAGTGGTTGATTCTCCGGCAAGCCCGGCCGTTCCTGTGGGGGAGCGGCCGGGCTTTTTGCCGGGTGCCGGCCGGGCGCAATATGACGCATTTGTGCTATTGCGGGGCGCAAACCCAGCGCCTACCTTTGCTGCCGTCTGTGATGCTTTTAAGATAGTTGCGGCAGGCCTTCCCGGTCAGGAGGCGGACCCGAGGTACTCACCCAACCGATTCTTCTTTCTTCTTATGAGAAATGTTTCCTTCTTCCCGCGCGGCGGGGCTGTAGTGGCCCGGTCCATTCGCACCTGGCTGGCTGGCCTTTGGCTGGTTGCTTTGCCGGGGCTGGCCCTGGGCCAGGCCCCCACCCTCGGCACCCTCAACCCCGGCAGCGGGGCAATGGGCAGCAGCTTCACGCTGACGGGCACGAACCTGACGGGTACGACGAGTGTGCGGCTGGGCGAACAGCCGGCGGCCTTCGTGGTGAACTCGGCCACGCAGCTGACCGCGACCGTGCCGCGCGGGGCCAGCACCCACAAGGTGCAAGTGACGACGCCCGGCGGCGCGGCCCTGAGCGGCGCGGCCTTTGGCGTGGACAAGCGGAATACCAATGGGTTCGCCCTGGTCACGGCCGCCTTCAACAGCATTGACGTGGGCACTTATTCAACCCCGGCCTTCACCGACCTGGACGGCGACGGGCGGCTTGATATGCTGGTGGGCAAATACGATGGCACCCTGAGCCACTACGAGCAGGCAGCGGCCAACTCGGCCACCTTTGCCCTGGTCACGGCCAGCTTCAACGGCATTGACGTGGGCAACAACTCCACCCCGGCCTTCGTGGACCTGGACGGGGACGGGCGGCTCGATATGCTGGTGGGCACTTACTTCGACGGCACCCTGACCCACTACGAGCAGGCGGCGGCCAACTCGGCCACCTTCGCCCCGGTCACGCCCGCCTTCAACGGCATTGACGTGGGCAGCAGCTCCACCCCGGCCTTCACCGACCTGGACGGGGATGGGCGGCTCGATATGCTGGTGGGCAAGCTGGACGGCACCCTGAGCCACTACGAGCAGGTGCTGCTGCCGCCCGCCCTGACCAGCTTCGCGCCCGGCAGCGGGCCGCTGGGCACGAACCTGACGCTGACGGGCAGGAACCTGACGGGGCTGACGAGCGTGCTGGTGGGCGGGGTGCCGGCGGCCTTCACGCTGCAAAGCGCGGCCCAGGCCACGGCCACTGTGCCCCGGCAGGCCGTCAGCCAGCGGGTGCGGGTCAGCACCCCCGACGGCACGGCCCTGAGCGCGGCGGCCTTCCAGGTGACGCGGCCCAGCAGCAGCGCCGTGTTTGCCGGCGGCAGCAACCTGACCACCGACGGCAGCACGGCCCTGCAAGTGGTGGTGGGCGCTCAGGGTGGGCTTGCCGCCCCGGCCGTGACGGACGTGGACGGCGACGGGCTGCTCGACCTGCTGGTGGGCAACGGGGTCGGCTTCGTGCAGCGCTACGAGCAGACGGTGGCCAACGGCAGCGTGTTTGCCGGCGGCAGCAAC
>JANYFQ010000016.1 GCA_025362615.1 Hymenobacter sp.
TCCAACCGCAGCTCGCGCGGGATCAGCGGCACGAACTGGCCTTTAAGGCCATAAGGCGTGGGCCGGGTGCGGCGGCCCAGGTGCTATCGGTAGCAAAGTAGCCGGGGTGCTGGGCGTGGTACTGGTAGGGGCGGCCCGGCGCGGTGGTGTAGGTAAAACTGCCCCGCACCGACAGCAGCACAGCCGTGCCCACCTCGTCGCGGTCGAGGCGCAGCTGGGCCTGCGGCAGGGGCAGCGCAGTGGTGGCATCGAGCACGCGGCCCTCCCAAGAGGCGGTGGTGGGCACGGGGGGCGGCTGGGGCGGGGCGGGCGGCACCACGCCAAACAGGTTGCAGCCGGCCAGGTCGGTGTAGGTGCCGCTGCGCACGCGGGTGGCCTGGCGGCGGGCCAAATCGACCTGATACAGCGCGTGCGGGCCGGCCAGGTACAGGCGGCGGCGGCCGGCGGCATCGTTCTGCATCAGCAGGTCGCTGTAGCCACCGCGCAGGGGCAGGCCGTCGAGGGTAATGCGCTCGGGGGAGGGCTGCCGGGTGTTCAGGTTCACCTTTAGCAGCGAGCCATCGGTGCTGTATACCAGGTACATGGTACTGGCATCGTCGAGGCAAAAATTGCCGTGGGTGCCCGCGCTGGCAAACCCAATACGCGGATAATACGGCGCTTTGCGGATGGGGTCGAGGGCCCATACCACGCGCACGCGGCCCTCGTGGGGGCTCACGCGCACCAGCTGGTTGGCATCGGAAGTCATAAAGTACAGGTCGCCGTGGTCGTCGGTGGCGGCGGATATCCAGACGTTTTCGGGGCCCTGGGCGGGAAGATGCCAGTCGGTGTAGGCCCCGCGCCGGGCGGCGGGGTCGTAGCGGTACACGCGCTCAGGCGCATTGGTGGGGGCTTTCGTGACGGAATACAGGCAGTTGTCGAACCCCTTGGCCAGGGCGTAGGACTGAAAGGGCAGGACCTGTCGGTGGACCTTGGGCGTGGCGGTGGGGTCGGCGGTCGAAAACTCATGGATGGTGCGGCAGTCGTCTTCCCACTGCCCGCCAGTGTAGCGCAGCGCGGCGATGCCGTACATTTTGCCATCGCAAATCTGGTCGGCGTAGCGGCGGCTGGGCCAGGGCGCGGCGGTGAAGGCGAACGACTCGACCAGCTGCCGCCCCTGGGCCAGGTAGCGGCCGTCCTGGTTGGTAGCGGCCCGGTATTCTACCCGAAACTCGTAGCCGCCGCGCCAGAGCTGCCGGCCCAGTACATGCGTGCGCGAGGCCGGGGCTGGCGGGGCGTAGGTGTACTCGTAATTAATCTCATCGGTGGAGCCGGCGCTGTGCTGGTTGAGCCGCAGCACCTGCACGAGCGGCAGCCGCTGGATGCGCTGGTACACCGAATCGGGCCGACCCGCGCCCAGCAGCCGCAGGTCGCGCCGGTCGTCGGGCAAGGGCTGCTGGCTGACGCGCACCGCAGCCTCAACGCCAGCCGTGAACGTGGCTACTGCCCCACCTGCCGCCTTGGGCGGTTCCCAGCCCGGCGGATAAGCCAACTGGTAGCGGGCCTGCGCGTCGGTGTATGGCGTGGGTTGCGGCGTGGGCTGGGCAAGCAGCACCAGCCGGAAAATCAGCAAGACCAGCGTCAGCAAAATCTTCATGGGCCAGCGCGACGGGAAAACCGGATAAGCCGCTACAAAGCAATGATTTCGGCGCGTAGTGCCACTCATAGGACTGGCAAGGTAACGCCCCCGGCCGCCTTTTGGGCGAAAAGTGGCCCGTAGTGCGAAGCGCCGCTTCGCACCTACACTCCCAAAACACGCCCGTTATTCAGGGCATCGGCGGGTGCTTTTCGTCGAAATCGGTCGCGTCCTGGTAGGCCTTGGCGAGGGCCAGCAGGGTGCCTTCTTCGTATAGCTGGCCCATGAAGGTGATGGTGGTGGGCAGGCCGGCGGCCGTGAAGCCATTGGGCACCGCCACGGCGGGCTGGCCGGTGAGGTTGGTGAGCACGAGGTTGGCGCTGAACGAGGGCGCGATGTAGCAGTCGAAACCCTTGAGCTGGGCATCCATCTGCTCAATCAGCAGGCTGCGCACGCGCTGGGCCTGCAGGTATTCCACGGCCGGAATGAAGCGGGCCGAGCGGAAGCTATTGGGCCAGGCCGAGCGGTTCTGGAGCACCATCTGGCCGTCGCGGCCCGAGCGGGTAAGGTCATCGAAAGCCGCCGCGCCCTCGGCCGTGAGCACGAAGCGCAGCGCGCCGGGCGAGATGGCCGGCAGCTCCAGCGGCACCAGCTCCACGCCCAGCTTGCGCAGCACGTCCAGGGTGGCCTGGTCGTTGGCTTTGGTGGGGTAGTTCTGGTCGAAAGCGGCCTTGAGGTAGCCCACGCGCAGCTTTTTGAGGTTGGTGCCGAAGGCGTACTGG
>JANYFQ010000367.1 GCA_025362615.1 Hymenobacter sp.
GGCGTCACCATCGACCCCGCCAAAGAGTCGCCGCTCCCCAAAATGGCCCAGCCGTTGCATTGGGACGAAAAGGCCGGCATGCGCGTGCGCTGAGCAGTTGGCTGCGCACGGCCTAGCCTTCAATTAAACGTGTTCTCGCCCGTTGAGTCAGCATTCTGATGCCCCCCGTGCGCGCCATCGTGCTCGATTGCCCCGGCCGGTGCTGCGCCCGCGGCGGTAGTCTATTGGCCCGCCGAAAAAAAGCGTTCCGCAACCCAGTCCGCGGATTTAGGGGCTGTACAAATGTTGGAACATGAAGCATTGGGGGCTCTCTTCGGCTGCTGAAAAGATTTTCTTACGCCTCAATAAGTTCTTTTCATCTCAGCAAAGAGCCAAATTTACGCTGAGAAGGTAGCGTAAGTTTGGCACAGCGCTCACCTTGACAGCTTTGAGCGAAGGCTGGCCGCCGTAGCCACCGAAGTGGCCATTCCATTGCGCGTCGGGTTTCGCCCGTTCTGCGGGGTAATCGAACGAGTCTGCAACATTTAATTGAGGAGCCTGAAAGGGGTTGATAGCTTCGGCCTATCAATTAATCCACTGAGCCTGGGTGCTCAGCTTTCCTTTCTTGCTTCATGAAACCAGTAATACTTGGCCTGCTGCTGAGCGGCGGCGCGCAGCTGGCCTGTGCCCAAACGCCGCCAGCGGCCGCCCCAGCTGCAGCGGTTGGCAACACGGGCCAGCTCGTGGGCACCGTGCTGGACGCGGCGGGCCAGCCGGTTCCGTTTGCCACGGTTGCCTTGCTCAATACTGCCACGGGCAAGCCCGTGGAGGGCGCTGTTTGCGACGATGCGGGCAAGTTCGCCCTAACACATTTGGCGGCCGGCAGCTACACGCTGCAAGTAAGCTTTATTGGCTACCGGACCCTGGCGCAAACCGGACTGGCCATCGCCGACAAGGGCAAGGTGCTGAACGTGGGACCGCTGACGCTGCAAGCCGTGTCGGCGCAGTTGGGCGAGGTAGTCGTGCAGGGCCAGCGGGCTTTGGTGGAGGAAAAGGTAGACCGCACGGTGTACAACGCCGAGCAGGACCACACCACGCAGGGCGGCGATGCCACCGATGTGCTGCGCCGCGTGCCGCTGCTGAGCGTGGATTTGGACGGCAACGTGAGTTTGCGCGGCTCGACCAATATCAAAGTGCTGATTAACAACAAGCCCTCGACCATCACGGCGGGCAGCATCGCGGAAGCCCTGAAGCAATTGCCCGCCGACCAGATTAAGTCCGTGGAAGTCATCACGGCCCCCTCGGCCAAGTACGATGCCGAGGGGTCGGGCGGCATCATCAACATTATCACCAAGAAAGACAACCTGGCCGGCAAGACGCTGGACGTGCGCCTGAGCAGCGGCCTGCGCACGTCTACCCTGAACCTGAGCGGGGGCTACCGCGTGGGCAAAATGGGGTTTTCGCTGGGCGGGGGCCTGCGCGGCGAGTACAACACGCCCGGCACTTTCGCCAACACGCAACGGACCACCAACCTCGCTACGGGCACCCAGGCGCTGACCACGCAGCAGTCGGCCACCAACCACCAGCAGCTAACCGGGCGCTACACTTTCGGCTGGGACTACGACCTGGACGCGCATAACGCGCTGGCCGCAAACGCCCAACTAAACCTGTACAACTTCGACTGGCAGCAGGATGGCCTGCTGACGCGGACTACGCAAGGCAGTGCGTTGCAGAGCGCCAGCTTACGCGATGTGCGGCAACTTACCAAGCGCAATACCCTGGATGTGGGCCTGACCTACATCCACCTGTTCCCGCAGCCGCAGCACGAGTTTAGCCTGCTGACGCTCTACAGCCGCACCAACGGCGCGGATGATTTTACCAACACCCTGCTGAATGTGGGCGACCGGACCGTGACGGGCCACCTGCGCAACGACAACGACAGCTACAACCAGGAAGCCACCGTGCAGGCCGACTATCAGCGGCCAGTGGGCGACAAGCAACTGCTGGAGCTGGGCGGCAAGGGCATTGTGCGGCGGGTGCGCAGCGACTACGCCTACCTGGCGGCCAGCGGAGCCAGCACGGAGTACGTGCCCCTTGCCAGCGCCACCCTCTCCAACA
>JANYFQ010000057.1 GCA_025362615.1 Hymenobacter sp.
AACCCTTTTCCCGGCCAGTATTGCGTTTTGTGTTATTTCCCAGAACTTGAATTATAAAAAAAACCATAAAACGAAACGGCAGCCGGGAAAAGGGGTCCTTCGTGTCTTCGTGTCACGGCAAAAATTACTTCGCTAAAAACCAAACATCTAAGTCGCGGTGCCCAACGAAGGTGCCGCCGGCCTGCCGGCGCTCGTTGTAGGCCAGGCCGGAGTAGTGGCCGAAATCCTTGAGCCAGCTCGTGAAGCGGCGCTTCGAGCACATCTTTTCGTCAAATCCGGCCAGGCTGCGGAAGTCGTTCCACAGCGTTTCGCGCACGTACACGCGGTCGGCTTCGACCTCGGTTTCCATGAATTCCACGAACTCCTCGCACGTTTTCTGGATGAGCTTGCGCTGGTTGAGGTTGATGGGCGCGGCCTTCGTCACGCCGCCGGCCAGGTAGCGCTGGGTGCAGCGCAGCAGCAGGTTGTCGAACTGGAGCCACTCGGCTTCGTCCCACTCGTCGAAGAGTTCGTGCCCAAACTCGTCGCGGGGCGTGCGGCCGGCCGAGAAATAGCCCGCCACCTCGATTTCGATTTTCCGCCCGTCGTGGCTCGCGCCTTCGCCCACCAGCGTGTCGTTGGTATTGATGAGCAGCTTGGGCGCGTCGTGGAAGTCGATGTACTGCTGCTGCCCGCCCTTCTGCTCCACCTCCATGCCGGTGGTGATGATGGAAAAGAGCTTGTCGAACGGCAGCGCTTTCGCGTCCAGGTCATCGAGCACAATCAGGTCCGAGTCGTGGCGCACCCGCTGGAAGGCGAAGGGGCGGGTGATGTCGAAGTTCTTGCCGTCGAGCTTGACGACGGTGCGGAGCTTTTCCAGGGCCTGCACCAGCAAGCCCTTGCCGGTGCGCCCGGCGGCCCCGCCGCGGGCGATGGCCTCGTCGCAGAGGATGACGGCGTAGCACTCGGTGCGGCTGCGGTGGCGGTGCAGCAGGTAGCCCAGGGCGCTGGCCACGGCATCGAGCCGTTCGGCGCTGCCGGCGGTGATGAGGGCCAGGTAGCGGCCGAACTCGCCGCAGGCGGCCAGGTCGAAGTCGGCCAGGGGCCGCAGGGCGTTGAGGGGCGCGAAGTCGCGGCCCACGCGCTGGCTGGCCCAGATGCGGCCTGGCAACTCGGCGTAGGGCCGGGCGGCCAGCCCGCCCTTGCTCACTTCCACGAAGCAATTTTGAAAGTAGAAGTACGCCAGGTGCTTGGTGTCGTGCACGAAGCTGCTGCCCACCGTGGGCAGGAACTCCAGGGTGCCGTCCTCGAACAACTGGCGGTGCTCCTTCTGGATGCGGTCCTCCAGCAGCAGCCGGAAGATGCCGTCGAACTCAAAGGGCAGGCTGGCCACGTAGTCGGCCACGTGCTTTTTGATTTCTACGCGGGTGATTTCCGTCACCACGTTCTCGTCGATGTGAACGGGCACTACCTTGCCGCTGCCCTGCTTGTGGATGGCGAAGCCCTCGGCGGCCAGCCAGGCCAGGTACTTGGCGCGGTTGATGAGCAGCGTGTACGTGTCCTGGCTCTTGCTTTTTCCCTCTTTGTACACCACGTCCCAGAACGTGCAGAGTTCCTTTTCTTCTTCGGCGTAGATGGCCTCGACGGCGGGGCGCAGCACGTCGGCCGGCACGCCCTGGGTGGCGGTGAGGCGGGCCAGCACCGCTTCCAGCGGGGCCTCGTCGGCCCGCATCTTGCGTACCGAGTACTGGAGCTGTTCGGGTAGGATGGGCTTGCGCTGCCCGGCGCTCAGGCCGTCGTCGATGGTTTTCCAGGCGTTCTTGGCATCGGTCACGTCGCGGCAGCCGATGGCTTGGCGCAGCTCGGCGCGGGCGTCGGCCTCGGGCAGCAGGCCCGCGCCCACGTAGCCCCCGCAGAGGAACGCCATTTTGTTGAGCGTGTGGTGCTTTTGGCCGTCGGGAGCCCCAAGCACCTTGTTCACGGCCGTGCGCAGCGCCACCGTGCCGTAGCCCTCGCCGTTGCGGCCGGGCTGAAACGAGCTGGCCAGCGTGGGCTGGGCCGGGCGCGGGGCAGCGGCGGCCAGCACCTCGGCAAACACCTCGCTGTCGGGGTTGTGAAACAGGTGGGGGTCGTGGCTCACGAAGCGCGGGCGGCTCACGTCGGGCAGGCTGTCCACCACCAGCCCAAAGGTGTCCAGGTAGTAGGCGGCCAGGGCGCGGAAGCTCTCCTCGTGGTGCGTCGTTGGGATGCGCACCAGCACGAAAAACCCTTCGCCGCCGATGCTGGCGGCGGCGGCGAAGGTGTAGGGGTCGGCTTGCACCTGGGCACGGGCCTCGCGCAGGTCGGCGTCGGGGTTGTCGGCCGCGTCAAGGTCGAGGCACACCAGGCCCGAGTGCTGCACCAGGCCGCTGTCCTTGCGGGTGGCAAAGGTGCCCGACACGGTGAAGTAGGGCACGGCCTTTTTGGCGGCGCGTTGCGAGGTCTTGGTTTCGCAGCGGCGCACGGCGGCCACCGGCTCGCGCCACTCACCTGCGCGGATGCCGGCGAGCACGGTTTCGATGGTGAGGTCGGTGCCGGCGGTGATGGCCGTGATTGTGGGGAAGAACGATACCATCATGTCAGAATAAAGACAGCTGCGCGGAGTCAGCTGGTGGGGTCGGTTTTGATGCGCGGGCCACTGCTTTCCGGGCGGGGCGCGGTTGTTTTTCCTTTGCCAGAGCCAGGTTGCAGGCCGAGCAGCACTCGACGCCGTGCGGCAGCCCTGGGCCTTCGTGAAAGTGCAGCGGGCCGTGCTGCCGCTGGTAGTTGCACTGCGACTTGCCAGATGCGTCGTAGTAGTGGTGTTTGGTTTTGCCAGGGTCGGTGCTGGCCCACCCCACCCGCCCACCGCCATCCTGCGCAAAGCGCAAATCGGTGAAGTGTGTCTGCTCTTGGCTAAGTGCGGCCAGCACACAAGCTGGGCAACAGTCCAGCCGGGCGCTGGCTACCGGGGTGTAATCCTTGCGGCAGTTGGCGCAGTTCTGGGTCGGGCACCGGTCCACGCGGCCCCAGTTGCGGGCGCGGAAGTAAGTGGCTGCTTCTTTCTGTAAATAATCGGGCAGCGGCTGGGCCATCAGGCCGTAACCAGCAGCAGTAGCACGCCATAGCGGGGCTTCCTGTTGTTTTTTGTCTGGATAGGCTAGGGCAACAACTCCATATTTTGAGAGCCACCGCAACTCGCTGGCGTCCGGTCCAAAGGTTTCGTACTCGCGCGGCTTGTTAACAATCTTCGCTAGCAACTTGCGTCGCGCTGAAGTCAAGTTCCAATTAACCGTTTCTTCGGCCGTTGGCATGGCCTCGTAATCAATCGTTGCCTTGCTCATGCCGCCACCCCTCCTTCCCGCTGCCGGCGCTGCTGGTAATGCACCCAGCCCGGCTTGTAGCCCTGGATGGTGGCGTACTCGTGCAGCTCGTCCTCGCTCATGTCGAGCCAGCTCTTTTTCAGGTGGTCGGGCACCGGCTTTTTGGCTCCTTTCACCACCACGTGCTTGGGCAGAAAGTCCGTCAGTTCAATAAATTCGGCTTCCTCCAGGGCATCTTTCCCCACGTTGTACACGTGGCCGCACTCGGCGCACTGCTTCGCAAAGAGGTAGTCGAGGCGCTCGCACACCGGGCACGACTTCATGGGCGGGGCGCTCAGGGCGGCGTCGCCTTTCTTTTTCTTGGCCGTGGCCTCCAGCGCCGGCACGTCGGGGTGTTCGACGGGGCCGAAGTGGCGCACGTTGCCGCCCTGGTCAATCACGGTGCAGGCCGTTTTGCCGGGGGCCGGGCGCAGGCCGCGGCCCACCATCTGGAAGTAAAGCGCCTTGCTTTTGGTGGCCCGGTTCAAAATCACGGCCTCGATGGCCGGCAGGTCGAAGCCTTCGGTGAGGATGTTCACGTTGCAGAGCACGGCGAAGGCCCCGGCGCGGAAGTCTTTCAGTGTCTTCTCCCGCTCGTGGCGGGGCGTTTCGCCGTCCACGTGGCGGGCCCGGATGCCCGCCGCGCAGAAGGCCTCGCACACCTTCAGGCTGTGTTCCACGTTGATGTTGAAGACGATTGCCTTCTGCCCGTCGGCGAAGCGCCGGTAGTTGGCCACCACGCCGTCGTAGAGCTGGCGGGTGTCGAACTGCTTGAAGAGCGCCTTCGGGTCGTAGTCGCCGCCGATGGTCTTCACCTCCTCCAGCTTGGGCTCCAGGTCCTTGCGAGTGCCGAAGTAGCGCACCGGCGTCAGGTAGCCCTGGGCTTGCAGGTCGGCGATGCTCACCGGGGCCACCAGGGCCGTGTACACGTCGCCCAGGCCGCGCCCGTCGAGGCGGTAGGGCGTGGCCGTGAGGCCGACGACGACGGCGTTGGGGTACGCGTCGAGCACCTTCAGGAAGCCCGCGCTCACGCTGTGGTGGGCCTCGTCCACCACCACCACCTGGGCCGTGGGCAGGTCGCGGCGGATGAGCGTGGCGATGCTGGCCACCTGCACGGCGGGGCGGCGGCGGGGCGGGTGGCCGGCCATGATGCAGCCCGCCGGCAGCCCGAAGCCGGTGCGCGGGCAGCTGATGCGCTCGTGGGCCTGCTCCACCAGCTCCTTGCGGTGGGCCAGCCACAGGGCGCGGTGGCCGCGCCCCACGGCCCCGTGCAGCATGGCGCCGCCGATGGTCGTCTTGCCGCCGCCGGTGGGCACCACCACCAGGATGCGGCGGTGCCCGGCCTTCATGGCGGCGCGCACGTCGGCCAGCACTTGCTGCTGGTAGTCGCGCAGTTGGGGGAGGTTAGCCATTGGGCTGACCTCCTTCCCGAATAAATTCCAACTCCCGTTCCAACTCCGCAATGCGCTTTCGCGCTTTGTGAAGCTGTATTTCATGGTACGCTAATTCCTCCTCCTTGCCGTTGTCAAGGGTGTGAATAAACTGAAACACCATCGTTCGGCCCCACGTTGCGGGCAGTTCAAAGGTGCCGGTTGGCGTAGCGCCTGGGCCAATGTACCCGATGCGTAGCACCCATTTTTCAGCGCCTAAAACCAGCCCGTCAAACTCGCAACGGTAAACCGCTTTGTTCGTCTGAACGCTGAAAGACTTGTTAATCCAACTATCCACGGGCCACCTCCTTCCCCGCCCACGTGGCGTGCGGCGGCAGGCAGCGCAGTTGCTGGCCCCCGGCGTAGTCGTGCCGCCGCTCGGCGCACACGGCGTTGGTGAGCTCGGCCACCACGGGGGCCGGGTGCTTTGCGGCAAGCAGCAGGTGCGCCAGCACGGTGGCCGTGTCGTCGCAGTCGCCCAGGGCGCGGTGCGCTGGGGTGCGCGGCACGGAAAACAGGGCGCACAGGCTGGCCAGCGAGTAGCCCGCCAGCCCCGGCAGCAGCCGCTGGGCCAGCAGCCGCGTACACAGGAACTCGTTGGCCAGGGCCACCCCGCCGCCGAAGCGCCGCCACGCCTCGGCGTAGAAGCCCACGTCGAAGGCCGCGTGGTGGCACACCAGGGCGCTGTTGCCCACGAAGAGGTTGAGTTGCCGGAAGGCAGCCTTTTGCCCGAACCCGCAGGCCAGGTCGGCGGCCGTGAGGCCGGTGATTTTGGTGATGACCGCAGCCAGCGGCGTGTCGGTGTGCACCAGGCACCCGAAGCGGCCCACCTCGCGGCCGTGCCGGAAGCGGATGGCCCCGATTTCAATCACCTCGTCCAGTTCGGGGCACAGCCCCGTCGTCTCAAAATCGAGCACGGTATAGTCGTCGAGCAGCATTTTAGAAAAGCGTAAGTTGGTTGGGGGAGATGTCGGCGGGCGGCGGGGTCGGTTGGCGGCGCACGTACTGGTCGGCGGGCACGTTGAGGGCGATGCCCAGGGCGCGGGCATCGTCCACGAGCCGCGCAAATTTTTCCAGCGTCTGGGGGTCGATTTCGGCAAGGGTGATGCCCAGCCCCGGCCATTTTTCTTCGGACGTGGCGGCCAGGGCCAGCGCGATGTCGTCGGGGTGCCACAGCACCGGCCGCACGTCGGCCAGCGGCAGGTCACGGGCCATGCCGTAGGCCACGTCCACGGTGTAGTAGGCTTCGGCCAGGTGCTGCCCGATGTAGGTGCAGGGCAGGGCAATGAGCTGGCCGCGCCCGTGCATTTTGTGCTCGACTTCGATGTCGGCGGCCAGGTAGGCGGCCAGTACGCGTAGCTCAGCCACGGGGCACCTCCTCCCATTTTCCGTACCGTTCGCGGCTCAGGATTTCGGCGGCGGCTTCCACCCCAAAATGCACCAGCAGGTCCTGGAGTTTGCCGGCGTTGATGGCGTCGCCGGCGTGCCCTTCCGGTGCCCGGAACTCGATGTACTCGGCCGGTGCGGTGTCTAGGTGGGCGGGCAGGTCGTCAGCGGCGCTGCCGCCCATGCTGCCCAGGTCGCCGAGGTGGTGATGGTCCCGTAAGCAGCTGATGATTTCGGCGGCGGCGTGGTCGTCGGCCCAGTCAATAAACGCCAGCACGTCATCCAGGCTGGCCTCCGGCGTGGTAGCCGGGTCGCCTAGCGTCGATGGCTGTACGCCAAACTGTTCCAGGTAGCGGCGCAGCGGGTTCTTTTCCGGCAGCAGCGTGGCCAGGTGGGCGATGAGGTTCTGCTTACCTGCGTCGTCGGCCAGGCAGCGCCACACGGTGGTTTCGATGGTCTTGCCGGGTACGTTGTCGGCCCCCAGCCGGTAGCTGGCTTCAGCGGCGATGAAAACCAATTCCGAGAAGGGCACCCCGCCGGGGTGCCCTTCTGCGGGGATGGTGAGCGGGTTGGCCCGCAGCTCGATGAGTTGCAGCATGGCCCTAGGCGTAGTGGTTGAGCATGACCGGCATCACCAGCATCAGCACGTCTTCGTGCGCGTCGCCGCCCACCGGGACCAGCAGGGCCGCGCGGCTGGGGTTGCCCAGGGCCACGTCGAGCTGCTCGGTGTCGAGGTTGCTCAGGCAGTCGTTGAGGTAGCGCGTGTTGAAGCCGATGGTGAGCGGCTCGCCGTCGTACTGGCAGGCCAGCGTCTCGCTGCCTTCGTTGCCGAAGTACAGGTCTTCGGCGGTGGCCGTCAGGGCAGCGCCGTCCAGCGCCAGCCGCACCTGGTAGGTGGTTTTGTTGGCCAGCAGCCCCACCCGGTGCATGGTGTCGAGCAGCTCGCGCCGGTCCACCAGCAGCTTGTTGGGGGTGTCAATCGGGATGACGTTCGTGTAGTCGGGGTAGCGTTCGTCAATCAGGCGGGCTATCAGCTCGCGGCCCTGGCAGCGTATCCGCAGGTGGCCGCCGCCCTCGGCAAAGTCGAGTTCCACCGGCGCGGCTTCGCTGGGCAGCCAGCTTTTGAGCAAGGCCCAGGCTTTTTTGGGCACGATGAAGTTTCTGCCCGCGCCGTTCGCGCAGCCCACGTCGAGGCGGCGGTAGCGCACCAGGCGGTGGCCGTCGGTGGCGGCGAAGGTGAGCCGCGCGGCTTCGAGCTGCACCAGCACGCCCGTCATGGCCGGGCGCAGCGCGTCGGTGCTGAGGGCGAAGATGGTTTTGCCGACGGCGCGGGCCAGGCTGCTGCTGGGCAGCTCCACCCGCCAGCACTCGCCCACGGCCGGCACTTTGGGGTAATTTCCAGCATCCTCGCCGCTGATGCGGTAGCGGCCGTTGGCCGACTTGACGGTGATTTGGTGGTTTTCGTCGTCGTGGCTGACGGTGATGGGCTGGTCGGGCAGCCGCTTGAGCAGGTCGAGCAGCAGCCGCGCCGGTACGCACAGGGCGTAGCCCGCGCCCGCCGCGCCGGTTTCGATGCGCAGGCCCGCCACCAGCGACACTTCCGGGTCGGAGGCCGTGACGGTGAGCGTCCCCTCGCCGACGGCAAAGAGGAAACTTTCGAGGATGGGCACCGCCGGGTTGTTGGCGATGACCGGGGCCAGGGCGGCCAGGGTTTTGAGCAGCGCGGAGCTGCTGACGATGAATTTGGACATGAGAAAAAAGCGGTTAAAAGCGAAAGGATTGGGTCAGGCCCCAGGCCAGGCCCAGGGCGGTGGCCAGCACGGCGGCCATAGCGGCCAGCATCCGCCCGAAGGCGGCTTCGGCCCCGCGCCGGGCGGCGGCCTCGGTTTCGGGGCTGAGCTGGTGCCAGCGGCGCAGGTACTGGGCCTGGGCCGCGCGGCGGGCGGCGGTGGCCACCAGGTCGGCGGCGCGGCAGCGCCCGCCGAAGGGCGGGAGTTTGGCGCTAGTCAAGGGCCGTCCCTCCTTCCTGGCGGTACATTTTCGCCATCTTCTCGCGCCACTCCTCCGTCACGTCGGCCGGGTTCAGGTGGGCCAGGTACAGCAGGATGCCGCGCAGCCCGCCCTGGGCCTCGGCTTTCTGGATGAACTGGGCCGTCAGTGCTTCGGTCAGTTCGGTTTGGGTCGTTTCGGTGAGCCGCTCGGCGATGGCCTCCATCATGGCCAGTTCCTTCTTGCGCTTGGGGCTGAGGGCGTCCACGTTCGTCACGCCGTCCCACTTGGGGTAGCAGCTGCGCCGGTAGCCCGCCTCGCGCTTGGCGCAGGCCACGAGTTCGGCGGTGCTGAAAGATTGGTCGTTAAGCACCGCGCACCTCCTTCCTGAGCTTGCTCACCGTGCCTTTCAGGGCCGTGAGTTGGCGGGCGTTTTCTTTCTGGACCCCTTCCTGCCGGCGCAGGCGGGCATCCACCTCCTGCACCAGTTTCAGGGCCGCCTCGCTGGCCGCCGCCTGCCGTTCGCTGGCGGTGGCCAGCCGTTGCAGGCAGCCCAGCATCAGTTCTTCGTTTTTGGGCGGCCGGCTGGCGGGGTTTGGTGCCCAGTTCTGGCGGCTCGCCTCTTCAAAATTTTTCATTACTTTTGGGTTGTGTAAGGTTAAAAAATCGGCCCGCCCCCGTCGCATGGGGGCGGGCCTGTTGGTTTTCAGGCGGCGGGCGGCAGCGCGTCGCGCAGCCAGCAGCACTCGTCGTTGGGTTCGTAGCGTTGGCCCCACCCGGCCCGCAGCACCGCGCCCCAAAAGCCTTTGGCGGTGGCCTTGCTGCCGGCGCGGCGCAGGCGGCGCTCGGTGGCGGCGGTGTTGTACCAGGTGTCGGGCTCGAAGTGGCGGCGCACGAAGGCCGCGAACTGGGCGGGGCTGAGGGCGGGCACGGGCTAGTCGTTGTCGTAGCTTGTTCCCACCACCCGGTAGCTTTCCGAGCACATGGCCAGGTAGTTCAAATCGAGCTTGCGGCGAACCGCCGCCCTCACCGCGTCCATGCTGGCCTCGGCGGGCACCCGCACCGTGGTGGTGCCGCTGCCCGGCCCGTACTGCCATTTGACAGTGTGCGTCACGTATTCCATCGTTAGAAAGGCAGGTCGTCATCGTCGCCGGGGGCCGGCTCGTCGTCGCCGGCGGCCACCAGGGCCGGGGCAGGCTTGGCCACCGCCGCCTTCGGGGCGGTGGGCTTGGGGGCCGGGGCCGCCGTTTTCGGTGCGGGTGCCGGGGCGGCGTCGGGGGCCGCCTCGAAGGGGTTGCCGCCGTCGAGCAGCGCCCGCAGGTTGATGGGCGTTTCCCGCGCCACGGCCATTATGGCCGGGTCGATGGGCGTGGGCGGGTTGGCCACCACGCTGTACTCGGTGCTCAGGCCGCTGCCCTTGCGGGTGATGCTCAGGTCGTACTTGCTCGGGGCGCCCCACTTGGCGTTGCGGCTCAGGTCCTGGATGGCGGCTTTGATGCCCACCTGCGTCACCTGCCAGATTTCAATTTTTTGGCTGTGGTAGTTGTACACCACCATGGCCCAGAACTCCTTCACGCGCTCATCGCCGCCGTTGGGGGCCACCGTGCGCATATCCGCCGGGTTCTTGCCGGGGTTCTCGGCGCAGCGCACCGGCTTGTTGTCGTTGTTCCAGTACTCGAAGCCGATGACGGGCTGCTTCGAGAGCACGCGCAGCAGGTTTTTGCCGGCTTGCAGCTTGGTGTAGTCGCCGCCGCTGCCACTGGACACGACGTAGGTTTCAGGGAGAAAAGACATGGGTTGTAGACTTTTGGGGGTTGGTTGGGATGGACTTGGCCGGGGCGAGGGGCCGGAAACGCCGGGGCGGGCAACGGGCAGGGGCTAGGGCGGCATGGGGCGGCGGGGCGGTTAGGGGTGAGGGGAAAAGCGAAGCCAGCCCCGCAGGGCGGCTTCGAGCAGCAAGGCCAGCAGGGCCAGGCCGAAGAGGCGGGCCAGCAGGCGCTTACCCACGGCCCAGGCGGCGGGCCAGCTTGTAGTCGATGCAGCTCCGGCGGCTGTACAGGGCGCGGGTGCCTTCCTTGCGCCAGGCCAGCAGGGTGCCGGGCCGCTGGCGCTCGGCGATGAGCGTGGTGCGGCTGCCGATGCCGGTGAGCCGCAGGGCCTGGGCCGTGGGCAGGTCGTCGTCCACGGCCTCGATGTAGGCCGTCAGGCGGGCCTCGAGCGGCGCCACGGCCTGCCGGATGAGCGGGGCCACGGCTTCCTGGACGGCGGCCGTGAAGAGGTCGGCGGGCGTCACGGCGTTGGGGCGTTGAGCGTGTTGATGACCTGCACCGCGTCGAGGATGCCCAGCTCGCGCAGCATCTGGCCCGCCCGCACCACGGCCGGATGGCCGGGCTGCTGGGCCGTGAGGGCTTCGGAAACCGCCTGCTTGCTTAGGCCCAGCACCTCGGCAATTTCTTTTTGGGCACCGTGCGGCAGCAGGTCTTTCAGCTTTTTGGGAATGGGGGGAGCGACTTCGCTTGACATTGCCGGATTTTGGTTTACTTTTGGCGTACTTAACCGTACTTTGATTGACTTTGACAAAGGTAGTCAATTGACAAGTTAAAAGTCAAGCGACTTCAATCAAAAAACCAAAAGTCAATTGACAATCAAGCGAATAATTTTCGCTGCCCGCCTGTCCATGTCCCCCTCAACCCCCCTCGCCATGCTTATCCGGCAACTCCGCACCCAGGAACGACTCACCCAGGAAGCCTTTGGCCGGCGCATCGGCGTGGGCAAGGCCACCGTTTCGGCCTACGAGGCGGGCAAAATCAACCCGTCCGACGCCACGCTCGAAAAGCTGGCGCGGGAGTTCGGCTTGTCAATTGACACGCTGCGCGACGAACTGAGCGGGCAGGCCCAGCCCGGCACCGAATTTCTGGTGTCGCCGCCCCCGCCCCGCCCGGTGGCCGTGCGGGCGTACCGCCGCCTGCCGCTGGCGGCCCGCGCCACGTTCGCCGAGTCCTTTGCCAACGACCACGACTTCACGTTCTATGAAACGGCCGACGTGGTCGCTGCCCCCAACGACCCGCCGCCCCCCACGGGCCTGGTCGTGCCCATCAACGGCGACTCGATGGAGCCGCAGCTACGCGCCGGGATGGAAGTGCTGGTCGAGGAAGTGCCAGCCGTGGACGGCTGGCGGCTGGCCCGCCCCGGCGTGTACGTCGTGGTGTACCGCAACCACCTCGTCATAAAGCGCATCAAGGAAAACACGCTGGCCCAAACCGGAGACGTGTGGCTGCACTCCGACAACCCCGACGGCGGGCGTGAGCTGGTGCAGATGGACGACCTGCGCGGGATGTGGCGCGTAGTCCGCATCGTGAGCGCCCCGGTACACTAATTTATTTGTCCTGCTTTTTTTCTGACTATCCTTTTCCCAACCGCCCCCAAATGGATTTCGCTGACCAACTCAAAGCCCTGGGCGACAAAGTGTCGCGCCTCAAAGACAACGTCCTTACCGAGGAGGCTACGAAGAGCGCCTTCGTGCTGCCCTTCCTCAACGCCCTCGGCTACGATGTTTTCAACCCCTTCGAGGTCATTCCCGAATTTGTAGCCGACCTGGGCATCAAAAAAGGCGAGAAGGTGGACTACTGCATCCAGAAGGACGGGCAGCCCATCCTCATCATCGAGTGCAAGCACTGGCGCGAAACGCTCGACGTACACAACTCGCAACTGCACCGCTACTTCCACGTCACAGCCACTCGCTTCGGCATTCTCACCAACGGCGTGGTGTACCGCTTTTACACCGACCTGGTGGAGGCCAATAAGATGGACGACAAACCCTTTTGGGAGTTGAACATCACCGACCTCAGCGACTGGGCCGTGGGGGAGCTGAAGAAATTCCACAAGTCGGCTTTCGACGTAGACCAGATTCTGAGTTCGGCCGCCGAACTCAAGTACACCCGCGAAGTGAAGCGCCTGCTGGCGGCCGAGCTGCGCGAACCCTCGGCCGATTTCGTCCGTCACTTCGCCCGGCAGGTGCTCACCACCAAGCTCACCGAGAAAGTGTTGGAACAATTTGGGGCTATTGTCCGCAAATCGGCCGCGCAGTGGCAGAGCGACCTCATCACCGACCGCCTGAAATCGGCCCTGGCCAAGGAAGAAGTGGTGCAGGAAAAAACCGAGGAACTGGTGGCTTCGCCAGCCGAGGCCGCCCCGGCCACCGAGTTCACCGACCTGGAGCGCGACGCTTACCTCATCGTCAAATCCATCCTGCGGCAAGCCGTGGACGTGGGGCGCATCGGCCACCGCGACACGGCGGGCTACCTCAACGTGTTGCTCGACGACAACCAGCGCCGCATCGTGTGCCGCCTGTGGCTCAACGGGGCCAAGCAGTACATTTCGTTTTTCGACGACAACAAGAAAGACGTGAAGGCCGAGCTGCTCACCCTCGACGACATTTACCAGCACAGCGCCCAACTCCTGCAAACCGTGGCTACCCTGGAGGCCCGCAAAAGCACGGGGGCATGAGCGGCGTGCTGGTGTTCGGACTTTGGTTGCTTGGGCAACCGGCCCCGCCCGCCCCGGCGGCCTTCCTCAATGCCACCGCCGCCCAACTGCGCACCCTGCCCGCCGGTGGGGCGGCCCCGGTGGGCGAGTTGCGCGGCGGCAGCGAGGTGCTGGTGGTGCAACGCCTGCCCAACGGATGGCACTACGTGGACGTGGCCGGCGTGCGCGGCTACCTCTATGGGCGCGACTTGGTAAGCACGCTCGATTCCGTGAGCGGCTTCGGCATTGACATGGCTCAGGTGCGGAATTACGTCCACTACCGGAGTTTGATGACGGCTTCACCACCTGCTGTTGCCATCACCCCCGCAGCTTGGGCCAAGCTGCGGCAACAAGCCAAGCTACGTCAGGCGCGACCCCGCCGCTAACCCCATGCCCGCCACCTTCAAGCTTGTGTTAGCTCCCCGCGCCGACGGCGACGGCCTGCACGACGTGCGCCTGCGCGTCACGGCCAACCGCGTGAGCCGTTTTCTCAACACCGGCGTGGCCCTGCCTGAAAAGCACTGGAATCCCAAGGCCTTGCCCGACAGGGCCAACTGGGTCCGCACCGGCCACCACGACCACGGCCATCTTAACGCCGCCCTGGCTACTTGGCTGCGGCGCGGCCACGCCCTGGCGCTCGACAACCCGAGTTGGGCGGCGGCGCAGTTTCAGGCCACGCTCCGCAACCACGACTTCGACCCCTCCGCCCCTGACTTTATCGGCTTTTGCCGCAAGCTGCTGGCCCAGCACACCGGGCAGCTCAACGCCGCCCACGCCCAGGGCCGCGCCGGGGCGGGCTGGGGCCAGGCCACCGTTGAGGGCCGCGCCGCTGTCATCAACAAGCTAGCGGCCTGGCACGGCGGGCCGCTGCATTTGGCCCAGCTCACGCCCGAACTGGTGAAAAAGTACGAAACCTACCTCACCGTGGCCGTCGGCAACAACGCCACCACGACGGTGAAGAACCTGAAGGTGCTGCACCTCTTCATCCGCCACGCCGTGCGGGCGCGGCTGCTCAAGCCCCACCAGGACCCGATGCACCTCTACGAGCACCTGCCCGTGGCCCCGCAACGGGTGTGGCTGTCGGCCGACGAGTTGGCCCTGCTCGAAACCGCGCCCTTGCCGCCGCGCCTGCACCTGGCGCGGCAGGTGTACTTCCTGCAACACTACTGCCACGGCAGCCGCATCGGGGCCATGCTGCGCCTGCAATGGAAAGACCGGGCCGCCGGCCGCCTGCGCTTCGAGGTGGACAAGGGCGGCGATGCCAAGACCATCGAGGAGCTGCCCCCGCTCACGGCGCTGCTCGACGGCTTGCGGCCGGTCGGTGGGCCGCCCGCACCCACGGATTACGTGCTGCCCTTTTTGCCCGCCGGCTTCGCTGCCCTGCACCCCGCTCAGAAGCTCGACCACATCAAACGGGCCACGTCTCAAATCAACGCCAACCTAAAGCGCGTGGCCGAACGGCTGGGTATCGACAAAAAACTAAGCTCCCACGTGGCCCGGCGCACCCTGGCCAGCCTGGGAACTGGCACCCTCAGCCTGCGCGAAATTGGCGGACTACTGGGCCACAAACAGGCCCGCACAACTGAACTCTACGTCGAGGGCATGGACACGTCGCAGGTGGACGCCGCCGCTCGTCGGGTGTACGGCGGGGCCGGTACAACATAGGTACAACATTTCCCGAACGCCGCCGAACGGGTTCTGTTCATTTGCTCGACGAAGCAGCATACCGCGGCTGAACGGCAGGTGTTCAACGCGGTGTTCAGAAGGCGCAGTCCTAATGTGCCCACTGATTAAACTCAAAAAACCCTGTAAGCCAAACGCTTGCAGGGTTTTTTGAGTTTTTAGGTGTAACATAGGTACAACATCTGCTACAAACCCACCCACTGCCTCATTGCCAACACATAATAAGGTGGCATATTGTTGTGAGCAAGGTCGCCGCCAGCTATGGAAGTAGTTTTGGTTTCGGTCGTATCCTGGTCACGGCGGCTGTTGCTGCCTGCGTCAATGGCATCGCGTTCGATGGTGTATCTGTCCGTATAAGTGTGGCTGTGGCGAGGCATTTCGGCCAGGCTCAGCCTGTGGGTTTCCGCCCCGCCGCCGCCGCCCACAGCGTTGGCCGTGAGGTTTCCGCCCCGGCCATCGTTGCCCCGGTCTGGGTTATGTCCCAATAGAAACATACCACGCAAATCGGCGGTGCCGTTCTGGCCGTTGGCCAGTGCCCAGCCCCAGGCCGCCGTGCCGGGGCGGCCCCGGCCGGTGGTATCGTACTCCACTGTCACTAGCGCCGCCAACTGCTGCACTTCGCCCAGCGACCGCGCCGCCGCCCGTTCCAAATCGCGCAGGCGCAGGCCGCCCCAGGTGTCGAGTAGCAGAAATTCGCCGGCCGCGTAGGCGGGGTTGGGGGCCACCAGCAGCGCAGGACGTTCCCGAATGCAGGGTTTAGTGCCGCCCGTCTGGTAGGGCCGTGCGTCCACAAAATCGAACGCCCCCAGTTGAAACTGCGCGGGCAGCGCCACGCTGGCCGCGCCACGAAAACGCCGCATTTCGCCGTCGAGCACCACCAGTCCGGCCGCTACGTTCCACGTATTGCCGGGCGCGGCGCTCACCTGGCACCCGCTGACGATGAAGGCCCCGCGTCCGGCAAACGGCGCAAAAATGGCCTCGCTTAGTTCGTTCTGCAGCGTCTGGAAGTCTTCGTTATTTACGGGTCGTCCGCCCCGGTCAAATTCAAGTTTTTTCATCACAATTGGGCTTAGATGTAGCTGATGGCAAAGCGGCGCGTGGCCAGGTTGAAGCGCAACACGCGGGCGTTGAGGCGGGTATTAAATTCGGGGGTGTAGAGGCTGCTGGGCACCCGCACCACGTAATCAAGTTGGGTCGAAAATTCAATGTATTGGTAGCAATACCGCCACGGCTGGCGGTCGGCCGCGAACCACAAGTACTGTTCTGCCTGGTTTTCGTCACGAAAATTCAGATAAAAGGGCGCAAGCTCCCGGTCGGCGTTTTCGATGCAGATGCGGCGCGAACCAGCATCAAATCCATCATTCAAAGCGCCTTCAAACACCAGCGTCTGGCTCGAATAGGCCAACTCCTGAAATGTGGCCCGCTGGTAGGCCACGAACTCCTGGTACAGGGTTTCGAGCGGGGCCAGCAGCGCCGCCAGCCAGGCCAGCAGGCGCGGCCGGCGCAGCAGCGCGGGCAGCAACTGAGCGGCCAGGTCGCCAAAGTGGAGCCGGTAACGAAGGGGCGTGTCCATTAGGAAAAGGGCGTGAAGATGAGGAAGTCGGCCAGGGTGTAGCCCGGCGCGTCTTCCGGCTCCACGTAACCGGCCTGCGTTTCGTACACCCGGTCCACGGCCGTATCGGCCGCCCCGACCCGCACCAGCACCGACACAATTTTCAGGTCTTTCACGCCCGCCACGGCCTGGATGGCATCTTCCAGCCGCGCCACGTACACCTGGCCATCAAAGTCGAGCCGGGCCAGGTAGCGGCTGATGCTGGCAATGACGGCGACCTTCACCGCCGCCACCGGCAAAAGCGGGTCGTAGAAGATTTCGGCGTGCATCCGAAGCTTGTCGGCCGCCCGGCTCACCACTTCGGTGCGAACCCCGGCGGGCTTGAACTGGCTGACATAGCCTTGCACTTGCACCAACTGTGGCCCGCTGAGCGGGGCCAGGGTGCCCGGCTGTGGGCCATCGGTGGCCACCTTCAGAAACAGCCGGCCCGTCTGAAAATTCTCCTTCGCCGTGGCCCGTGTCACGATTTTCGCACCCGTGCTGCCCGGTGCGTAACCCAGCCGCCCGGTCGGCAACACCACCAGCGGGTCGCCTTCCTGGAACAGCAAGAGCTGGTCGGCGAACCAGGCCGGGGTGCCGACCGGGGCGCGGGCAATCACCGCGTCCACGTCGGTGCGGAAACGGTCCCAAATGGTTTCGTGCGCCCAGAGGGCCACCGCCATCACGTACTCGATGAGGCGGTAGATGGCCGTGGCGCTGTTGCTACTGAGGCCGTCCAGGTCGGAGTTCGCGGCGCGGGTGGCCGCGATGGCGGCTTGAATTTCGTTGATGGTGCGGGCCATGATGGAAAGAAGATGCTAGCCTAGACGGCGCGGTTAAGCGCCGTTTGGAAAGCCTGAATGAGCGAATAATACGTGGCGGTTTCGGCCACCGTAAAGCTGCCGCGAATGCAGGCCCAGGAGCACCCACGGTCGCTAAAGCCGTATCCACTCAGGTTTACGCCGCCGATATTAAGCGCACCCAGCGTAATT
>JANYFQ010000059.1 GCA_025362615.1 Hymenobacter sp.
CAGCGCCGCATCCTCCACGCCATGAAGGAGATGGACGACGGCCGCTTCAACAAGGTGGCCAACGTCATCGGCCAAACCATGCAGTACCACCCCCACGGCGACGCCAGCATCGGCGACGCGATGGTGAACCTGGGCCAGAAGGACCTGCTCATCGAAACCCAGGGCAACTGGGGCGACGTGCGCACCGGCGACTCCGCCGCCGCCCCGCGCTACATCGAGGCCCGCCTCAGCAAGTTCGCGCTCGACGTGGTGTTCAACCCCGACACCACCGAGTGGCAGATGAGCTACGACGGCCGCAAGCGCGAGCCGGTGGCCCTGCCCGTGAAGTTCCCGCTGCTGCTCGCGCAAGGCGTCGAGGGCATCGCCGTGGGCCTGAGCACCAAGATTATGCCCCATAACTTCCGCGAGCTGTGCCAGGCCAGCGTGGCGGTGCTCAAGGGCAAGGACGTGCAGTTGTTTCCTGACTTCCCGACGGGCGGGCTCTGCGACACGACGCTGTATAACTCGGGGATGCGGGGGGCCAAAATCCGCCTCCGCGCCACAATTGAGAAGGTGGACAAAACGCTGCTCATCATCCGCGACATCCCGTACGGCTCGACCACGACGGCGCTGATGGAGAGCATCGTGAAGGCCAGCGAGGCCAACAAAATTAAAATCAAAAAGGTGGTGGACAACACCGCCGCCGAAGTCGAAATCCAGGTGCAACTGCCCCCCGGCGTCAGCCCCGACCTGACGATGGACGCGCTCTACGCCTTCACCGACTGCGAAATCGGTATCTCGCCCAACACCTGCGTCATCATTGATGACAAGCCGCGCTTTGTGGGCGTGGAAGACGTGTTGCGGCAGTCCACGGCCGCCACCGTGCGCTTACTGGAGCGCGAGCTCGAAATCCGGCAGGACGAGCTGTGGGAGAAGTGGCACAACGCCTCGCTGGAAAAGATTTTCATCGAAAACCGCATCTACCGCCGCATTGAGGAGTGCGAAACCTGGCCCGAAATCCTCGAAACGATTGACAAGGGGCTGAAGAAGTTCGTCCGCATCAGCGGCGAGAAGGCGAAGGCGGATGATGCCCGGATTGAGCTGCGCCGCCCCGTCACGGAAGACGACCTGACGCGGCTGACAGAAATCCGCATCAAGCGCATTTCCAAGTTCGACGGCTTCAAGGCCGACGAGTATTTGCAGAAGCTGACCGACGAGCTGGCCGAAGTGGCCGACCACCTCGCCAACCTCACGCGCTACGCCATCAACTACTTCGAGGGCCTGCTGAAGAAGTACGGCGCGGGCCGCGAGCGCAAAACCCAACTGCGGACCTTCGACGTGGTGACGGCCCAAAAGGTGGCCGTGGCCAACCAGAAGCTCTACGTCAATTACCAGGACGGTTTCGTGGGCTACGGCCTCAAGAAGGACGAAAACGCCGTGACCGTGGCCGACTGTTCGGACCTCGACGACATCATCGCCATCAAGCGCGACGGCACGTTTACGGTGACGCGCATCGCCGAAAAAACCTTCGTCGGCAAGGACGTGCTGCACGCCGGCGTGTACAACAAGAACGACGACCGGCTGGTGTACAACATGGTGTATTTGGACGGGGCGAGCGGCATTGCCTTCGCCAAGCGTTTCCTCGTCTCGGGCATCACCCGCGACAAAACCTACGACCTGACCAAGGCCACCAAGGGCACCAAAGTGCTGTACCTGACGGTGAACCCGAATTCGGAGAGCGAAATCGTGAGCATCCAACTCACCGACAAGGCCCCGGCGCGGGTGAAGCAGTTCGACTTCGACTTTGCCGATTTGGGCATCAAGGGCAAGGGTTCGATGGGCAACATCGTGACGAAGCAGCCCATCAAAAAGATAACGCAAAAAGCCGTCGGCGATTCGACGCTGGGCGGGCGCGAGGTGTTTTTCGATGCCGTGGTGGGCCGCCTCAACCACGCCGGGCACGGCCGCTACCTGGGCACCTTCGACACCGACAACACCGTGCTGACGGTGTTTCGGGACGGCACCTACGAACTCACGCCGCCCGACCTGGCCATCCACTTCGACACGGCCAACATCGTGCTGCTTCGCAAGTTCGAGCCCGATTTGGTGCTGAGTTGCGCCTACGCCGAGGGCGAAACCAAGACGCATTACATCAAGCGCTTCCGCATTGAAACGCTGACCATCGCCAAGCGCTTTTGCTTCATTTCCGAAACCAAAGGCTCGAAGCTGCTGGCCGCCTCCACCTTCGCCGAGCCGGTGGCCGAAGTCAAGTTCCAACGCGACAAAAAGGCCGACCGCGAAACCGAGCAACTCAACCTCGCCGACTTCATCGACGTGAAGGGCTGGAAGGCCCAGGGCAACAAGCTGGGCCACTACAAAGTCCACGCCCTGACGCTGCTCACCGACGAAGGCCCGGAGCCGCAGCGCCGCGAAGTGGCCCGCAAGCGCCCCGCCACCGCCGCCCTTCCCGCCGATGCCAACGCCCCGGTGGGCGTGACGGCCGCCGAGGTGGCCCAGGCCGAAGAGGTGGTGGGCAAGCGCCCAAAGGCGCAGTTGGGGTTGTTTTGAGCAGTGGTCGGGTGTTGAAC
>JANYFQ010000087.1 GCA_025362615.1 Hymenobacter sp.
AAGCCGGAGGCCCCCGAGTAGTCGGCACGGGCCTGGAGGCCCGCGCCAGCCGCACCAGAGCCGCCCGGCTTTGCCGTAGCCCCCCGCCTGCCGAACTTGCGGCCCCAATGCCCAACCTGCCTTTTCAAACCGCCACCGGCACCGACCTGGCCCACGCCGCCGCCCTGCTCCGCGCGGGGCAGCTCGTGGCCATTCCTACCGAAACCGTGTACGGCCTGGCCGGCAACGGCACCGACGAAGCAGCCCTGCGGGCCATCTTCGCGGCCAAAAACCGGCCCGTGAGCAACCCGCTCATCCTGCATTTTGGCTCCGTGGCGCAACTGCGGCCCTACGTGGGGGCCGTGCCGGCTGCCGCCGAGGTCTTGCTGGCGCATTTCAGCCCCGGCCCGCTCACGCTGCTGCTGCCCCGCAACCCGGCCCGCGTGCCCGACCTCGTGACGGCTGGCTTGCCCGACGTGGCCGTGCGCCTGCCGGCCCACCCGCTCACGCAACAACTTCTGGGGCAGCTCGATTTTCCGCTGGCGGCCCCCAGCGCCAACCCGTTCGGCTACATTTCGCCCACCCGGCCGGCGCACGTACTGCGGCAGTTGGGGGGGCGCATTCCGTACATTCTGGACGGTGGCCCCTGCGCGGCGGGCATCGAAAGCACCGTGGTGGGCTTCGGCCCGGCGGGCGAGCCGGTGGTGTACCGGCCGGGGGTCGTCACGCTGGCGGCTTTGCAGGCGGTGGTGCCGTCGGCGCGGCTCCGCACCCCCGCCGAGGCGGCCCAGCCGGCAGCCAGCCCCGGCCTGCTGCCGTTTCACTACGCGCCGCACACGCCGCTGCGGCTGTTTGGGCCGGGCCGGGCCGATGCGCCCCTGGCTGCTTCCTTCGACCCCACCGCCACCGGGGCCATTACCTGGCGCGAGCCGCTGCCGGGCCTGCCACTCGTCCAACAATACGTCCTCAGCCCTGCCGGGAGCCTGCTGGAAGCGGCCCAAAACCTCTACGCCGCCCTGCACCAGCTCGACCAACTCGGCTTGCAATTGCTGCTGGCCGAACGCCTGCCCGACGATGGCCACGGCCTGGGTGCCGCGCTGAACGAGCGGTTGGAGAAGGCGGCGAAGAGGTAATGTTTCTGGTTTTTTGTTTCTTGTTTCTTGTTTCTTATCAATCAGGGGAAAAAGCCCGCACAGAGTTCATAGAGTTTCACGGAGTTTATTCAACCAACTCTCCTGCTGAACTCAGAAACCAGAAACCAGAAACCAGAAACAAAGCGCCTCACCCCACCCCTACCGGCAGCACGCTGGCCTGGGCCAGCCCGCCGCGCTTGCCGCCGGGGGCAAACTCAAAATCGAGCCGGCCGAGGTTGATGCCCGACCAACCCACCTGGTTGATGAGCGTCTGGTGGCCACCGGGGCCGGCCACCGCCTCTGGTTTCTCCAGAAAGGTGTGGGTGTGGCCGCCCAAAATCAGGTCGATGCCCGTGATTTCGGCCGCGAGCTTGCGGTCGTCGATTTTGGCCGTTTTGTATTGGTAGCCCAGGTGCGAGTGGCAGATGACGAAATCGCACTTTTCGGGGCCGCGCAGCCGGGTCACCATTTCGCGGGCTTTGGCCACGGGGTCGAGGCAGGTGATGCCCGTGAAATTGCGGTCAAGCACCAGCCCATTCAGCTCAATACCCAACCCGAACACGCCCACCCGGATGCCCGCTTTGTCAAATACTTTGTAGGGTTGAAATTTACCCGCCAGGGCCGACTGGGCAAAATCGTAATTCGCGACGAGGAACGGAAACCCGGCGTGGGGCAACTGCCGCTGCAACCCCTCCACGCCGTTGTCGAAATCGTGGTTGCCGAGGGTGCTGGCATCGTAGCCCATTTGGGTCATGAGCTTGTATTCTAGTTCGCCGCCGAAGAAGTTGAAGTACGGCGTGCCCTGAAAGATGTCACCCGAGTCGAGCAGCAACACGTTGGCCTCCTGCGCCCGCACCTCCTTAATGAGCGCCGCCCGCCGGGCCATGCCGCCCAGGCCCGCCCACTGCCCGCCGTTGTCGGGGAAGGGTTCGATGCGCGAGTGCATATCGTTGGTGTGCAGAATGGTGAGCTTGAGCGGCCCTTTTTTGGCCGGGGCTGCCGCCGCGCCCAGGCCGCCCAGCACCGTCAGCCCAGTCAGCCCGGCCGTGCCGAGCAAGGTGTTACGAAGAAAATCGCGGCGTTCCATGAATCACTGATTTTTAGACTGATTTTTAAGATGATTGTCCTGGGTTCAATGAGTGGATGAGTGAATGAGCGAGTGAGTGAATTATTAGTTGGCAGTGCGTCAGCTTGCCCTACCAGACTAAATAACTCACTCATTCGCTCATTCGCTCATCCACTCATTGAACCCGCACCCGGCCCTCCACGGTGGCCGTTACCGGCTTGCCGGCTTTGGTGAAGGCCCGCACCTGGTCGGCGATGGCCGTGCGGAGCAGTACGCCGGTGTGGCGCTGGGGCAAGGGCTTGAAAAAGTCGAGGTAGTCGCCGCCCGAGGCCAGGTAGTCGCTCAGGGCGATGGCGTAGAGGCGGTCCTGGTTGGGGTCGAAGGGTTGGCCGCCGATGCGGATGTCGGCCGGCATCCCGTCGAAGCTCACGGCGTAGGTGGCCCCGGCGACGGGCGTTTTGCTGCGGGCGAAGGCCGTAAAAAGCTGCCGCACCACCTCGCCGGGGGCCTCCACCACCACCAGCTCGTTCTCGAACGGCATCATCTCAAACACCGACCCCAGCGTGATGGCCCCGGCCGGAAAGCCCGCCCGCATGGCCCCGTTGGTGATGACGCCCAGCGCCACGGGCTGCCCCAGCACGGCGGCGGCCCGCTCGCGCTGCAAGTCGCCCACGAAGTTGATGAGGCCCGACTCGCCGGGGTTTTTGACGAGCGCCGCCGGGGCCGTGCCCAGCACCTCCGTCATCTGGGCCGTCACCTTGTCGTGGTAAGGCGCAATGAGGGCGGCAGCGGCGGGGTCGTCGGGCAGGGGGCGGGCCACCGGGCGGGCCGTGACGGGGGCCAGGCGGGCCGTGGCGCGGTAAGGGGCGCGTTGGCAGGCGGTGGCCAGGGCCAGCAAGCCCAGCACACGGGCGGCGGGGCGCGAAAAACGAACGAAGGTCACACGAAAAAGAAAGGGCGGGCCAGCCCGCGTACCGGGCAAAGTTACGCCCGTGGCCCCCGGCGGGCGGTATCTTCGGGGCCGTTTGGCGCAGGTGCGCCGCGTTGTCCTTTTGTTATGTCCGCCGGCTTGCCCCTTTCCCCGCCCCTCTCCTTCGCCGAATTTGCCCCCGCCACCACCGCCGAATGGCAGGCCCGGCTGGCCCGCGAACTCAAGGGCCGCGACCCCGCCGCCCTGCGCTGGCCCCTGCCCGACGGCCCCGTCCTCGAACCCTTTTACCACCGCGAAGCCTGGGAAGCCCTCGGCGGCCCCCCCGCGCCCCTGCCCGCCCCGCCCGCGCCCAGGCGCAACGTGCCCGCCCTGGCCGTGCCCGCCGACGCGCCCGACGGCCGCGCCCACATCCTGCACGGGGCCGATGCCCTGCAACGCGGGGCCGACGGCCTGCACTTCGAGCTAGCCGGCGACCCGGCCGCCTTCGACCTGGCCTACCTGGCCGAGCTGCTGCCCCTCGAAACCACCTTCGTGGGCTACACCGTGACCGAGGCCCCCGACGAATTTCTGGCCCGCCTCGCGGCGCTGGCCTCCGGCGCGGCGCGCTGCGGCTTTCTGCGCTTCGTGCCCGCCCTGCTGCCCGACACCGCACCCGTCGAACACTACCGCGCACCGCTGCGGCGCTGCGTGCTGCTGGCCCGCGCCTGGCCCGATTTCCGCGCCCTGGCCATCAACGGCACGTTTTACGGCAACCACGGGGCCACCCCCGCCCAGCAGCTCGGCATCAGCCTGAGCGTGGCCGCCGCCCTGCTCGATGGCCTGCCCGATGCCGCCGCCGGCCTCACGCTGCCCGACGTGGCCGCCGCCCTGCACCTGCACCTGGCCGTGGGCACCAGCTACTTCCCCGAGCTGGCCAAGCTGCGGGCCGCCCGCCGCCTGTGGGCCACCCTGCGCCACGCCTTCGGCCTGAACGCCGATGCCAACGACGACGGCCACCTCTACCTCCACGCCAGCACCTCGAGCTGGGACCGCACCACCCTCGACCCCCACACCAACCTGCTGCGCCACACCACCGAGGCCCTGAGCGCCGTGCTCGGCGGGGCCAGCGCCCTGAGCGTGGCCGCCTACGACTGCGTGTTTCAGGCACCCACCGAGTTTTCGCGCCGCCTGGCCCGCAACCTGCCCCTGCTGCTGAAGCACGAAGCCGGCCTCGCCCAACTCCCCGACCCCGCCGCCGGCTCCTACTTCCTCGAAACCCTGACCGACGCGCTGGCCCGCGCCGCCTGGGCCTTGTTTCAGGAACTCGAAGCCGCCGGCGGGCTGCCCGCCGTGCGCCCCCGCATCGCCGAAATGCTGCGCGATGCCGCCGCCGCCACCTTCCGGCGCATCGCCACGGGCAAGCAAATTGTGGTGGGCACCAACCGGTTTCAAAACAACCAGGAGGCCTTCGGCTACGACCCCAAGGCCCTGCTGCGCTCGGCGGCCTTCGACACCACCCGCGCCGCCTACCCCTCCGAGGTGCTGCGCCTGGCCACGGCCCTGCACTTCGAGCGCCGCGCCAAACAGGCCAAAAACGCCGCCCTCGTGCTGCTGGGCGCGGGCATCATCGAGCAGATTGAGGACGAGTTTCTGCAATCGCTGCCCGCCGCCGCCCGGCCCGCCCACCGCCCCAGCCACCCCGAAGGCACCGTTTCGCTGCTCTTCTCCTCGCCCGAAGGCGCGTTGCTCATGTACGCCACCCCCGAGCAGTTCCTGCAAGTGGCCCGCACCCTGCTGCGGGTCGCCGTGGCCGAAACCGCCTTCGTCGCCCCCGCCCTCCTCACCTCCGACCTCGCCACCTTGCAGGAAGCCGCCCGCGTGTTTGGGTTGAAGGAGTTCACCGTCGAGGGCTACAACACGGAAGACATCCTCACTTACTTGCAGGGCAGATAAGCGCATGGCTCCGTCATGCTTACTGACGGGTTCATTAAGGCTACTGGCATCTCCGTTAGCGCTACCGACACCCTCGCCAAGCCTACCGACACCTTCGCCAAGCCTACCGACACCCTCGCCAAGCCTACTGACACCTTCGCCAAGCCTACTGACACCTTCGCCAAGCCTACCGACACCCTTGCCAAGCCTGCCGACACCCTCGCCAAGCCTACCGACACCTTCGCCAAGCTTACCGACACCCGCCGCCTCCGCCCTTCCCACCCGCCCATGAAGCCCGATTTCGCCGCCATTGCCTACAACGCCGCCGCGCCCGCCCCGGCCCCCGAAACGCCCGCCGCCCACCTGCCGCACCTGGGCTTTGGGGCGGGCGTGGCCCCGTTTCTGCGCGGCCCCTACGCCTCCATGTACACCCAAAACCCCTGGACCGTGCGGCAGTACGCGGGTTTTAGCACGGCCGAGGCCAGCAACGCCTTCTACCGCCGCAACCTGGCCGCCGGGCAAAAGGGCCTGAGCGTGGCCTTCGACCTGGCCACCCACCGGGGCTACGACTCCGACCACCCCCGCGTACAGGGCGACGTGGGCAAGGCCGGCGTGGCCATCGATTCGGTGGAAGACATGAAGATTTTGTTCGACCAGATTCCGCTCGACATGATGTCGGTGTCGATGACCATGAACGGGGCCGTGCTGCCCATCCTGGCCTTCTACATCGTGGCCGCCGAGGAGCAGGGCGTACCGCCCGAAAAGTTGCAGGGCACCATCCAGAACGACATCCTCAAGGAGTTCATGGTCCGCAACACCTACATCTACCCGCCCGCCCCGAGTATGCGCATCATCGCCGACATCTTCGCGTACACGGCGGCGCTCATGCCCAAGTTCAACTCCATTTCCATCAGCGGCTACCATATGCAGGAAGCCGGCGCCACCGCCGACCTGGAGTTGGCCTACACCCTCGCCGACGGCCTCGAATACGTGCGCGCCGGCTTGGCCGTGGGCCTTAAAATCGATGATTTCGCCCCGCGCCTGTCCTTTTTCTGGGCCGTCGGCATGGACCACTTCACCGAAATAGCCAAGCTCCGGGCCGGGCGCTTGCTCTGGGCGAAGCTCCTCACCCAGTTCAACCCCCAAAACCCCAAAAGCCTGGCCCTGCGCACCCACTGCCAGACCTCGGGCTACTCCCTCACCGAGCAAGACCCCTTCAACAACGTCGCCCGCACCGCCGTCGAGGTCCTGGCGGCCGTGCTCGGCGGCACCCAGAGCCTGCACACCAACGCCCTCGACGAAGCCATTGCCCTGCCCACCGACTTCTCGGCCCGCATCGCCCGCAACACCCAGCTCTACCTCCAGCACGAAACCGACGTCACCAAGGTCGTGGACCCCTGGGGCGGCTCCTACTACGTCGAAACCCTCACCCACGACCTCGCCGCCCGCGCCTGGGCCTTGATGGAGGAAGTCGAAGCCCTGGGCGGCATGGCCGCCGCCATCGAAACCGGCCTGCCCAAGCTCCGCATCGAAGAAGCCGCCGCCCGCAAACAAGCCCGCATCGACAGTGGCCGCGAAATCATCATCGGCGTGAACGCCTACCAAACCACCGAAAAAACCGAAGTCGAAGTCCGCGACATCGACAACGACGCCGTACGCGAAACCCAAATCGCCCGCCTCAAAACCCTGCGCGCCACCCGCAACGAAGTAGCCGTAAAAGTGGCCCTGGCCGCAATAACCGAAGCAGCGGGCATCCGGGTTGCGGAGTTGGGAATGATGAATGATGAATTAGAAATTGATGCCGAAGGCGCGGCGGATACCGAAGGCCCAAAGCCGGAATCCGACCCCACCAACACCACCCCAATTCATCATTCAAAATTCATAACTCATAATTTGCTTTCATTAGCCGTTGCCGCCGCCCGCGCCCGCGCCACGCTGGGCGAAATCTCCGATGCCCTCGAAGCCCAGTACGGCCGCCACCAGGCCACCACCCGCACCGTGAGCGGCGTGTACAGCGCCGAGCTGGCCAGCAACGACGACTTCGCCGCCGCCCGCGCCGCCGCCGAAGCCTTCGCCGCCCGCGAGGGCCGCCGCCCCCGCCTGCTCGTAGCCAAAATGGGCCAGGACGGCCACGACCGGGGCGCCAAAATCATCGCCACGAGCTTCGCCGACGCGGGCTTCGACGTGGACCTGGCCCCCCTCTTCCAAACCCCCGCCGAAGTCGCCCGCCAAGCCACCGATGCCGATGTCCACGTCGTGGGCATCAGCAGCCTGGCCGCCGGCCACAAAACCCTGCTCCCCCTGCTCATCGCCGAGCTAAAAGCCCTGGGCCGCCCCGACATCCTCGTCATCGCCGGCGGCGTGATTCCGGCCCAGGACTACCCGTTTCTCTACGATGCCGGCGTGGCCGGCGTGTACGGGCCCGGCACGGTGATAGCGCGGGCGGCCACGGAGATTTTGGGGAAATTGAGTTGATATTTGCCCGGACATATGTTAACCAAACTGGAAATTTCGGGCTTTAAGACCTTCAACGGCTTCGCGGTAGAACTTGCACCGTTTACAGTAATTGCGGGGCCGAACGGCAGCGGTAAGAGCAACTTGTTCGATGCCATCCAACTGCTGGGCCGAATGGCGGAAACCGACCTGCAATCGGCCTTTTTCGACCAGCGCGGCGAAGCCCGCGAGTTGTTCACGCTGCACCCCGACGGCAGTTTTGCCACCCAAATCCGGCTGGCCGTCGAACTCTTACTTGACCGCCGTGTGCGCGACAAATTTGGCACCGTGGTGGAGTTGAAATACACCCGCTTGCGCTACGAGGTGCTGGTGCAACGCACCGTCGGCGCCAAGGGCTTCGACCGTTTGACGGTGGCCGAAGAAAAGCTAAGCCCCATCCCAAAGGCTTCGGACACCTGGTTTGAACGCTACGTGCCCGCTGCCGACACCCAACGCTGGCGGCCCAGTACGCACGGCGGGGCGCGGCCCTTCATCGAAACATTACCCTCCGAGTCGGGGCCGGCCGCCGTCATCAATATGCGGCAGGACGGCGGGCGCGGCGGGCGGCCCAGCCCGGCCTCCGAAACCGAACAAACGGTGCTCAGCAGCGTGTCGAAGGCTGATTTTCCGCACGTCTTCGCGGCCAAGCAGGAGATGTTGAGTTGGCGCTTTTTGCAACTCAACCCCGTGGAACTACGCAAGCCCAGCTCGCTGCTGGCCCGCGATGTGGTGGCCGTAGATGGCTCCAATCTGCCCACCGCTTTGGCCCGCATGAACGACGCGGACCCCGGTGTGCTGCGCCAGCTTTCGCGGGAGGTGAACCGCCTGCTGCCCGGCATCAAAAAGCTCGAACTCGACCACGACGAACCCCGGCAGCAGTACGTGCTCTACGCCCTGATGACCGACGGCCGGCGGTTCAGCTCGCGGGTGCTGTCGGAAGGCACCTTGCGCCTGCTGGCCCTGTGCGCTTTCAAATACGACCCGCAGTACAACGAAGTGCTGTGCTTCGAGGAACCCGAGAATGGCATCCATCCTTACCGCCTGCGGGCCATGATGCTTCTTTTGCGCGATTTAAGCACCGACTTTGCTCACCCCACAAATTATGTAGCGGCCGAAGCCCCATTACGACAATTGCTCGTCAATACCCACTCGCCGGGCTTGTTAGCAGCGTTGGTGGCCCTGGCCGACGACAAAAAAGAAGCCCCTTTCACGGCCTTATTTGCGTCGCTGGCCACGCGCGTCGCCCCCGGCCAGTCACCCGTGCAGGGCACCACGATGCACCCCATTCACTTTGGGGCTGAACAACTGCCCTTGTTTGAGGCTGGCGACGGACTGAAAACCTATTCGCTGCACGAGGTAGTGCGCTATTTGCAGTCGGAGGATGTGCAGGACGCCGTGCTGTCATTGCAAAAACAGTTGCCCGGCACCACATGAGAACCCTGACCATCGCCTTCAGCCCCGAAGGCCCGACCGATGTTCGGTTCTTGGGCAGCGTCATCCGCCGCACGGCCGAGGCGTTGCTCACGGCCCACGGGCGCGGCCAAACCGACGTGCTTGAACCCATTGCCTTCATGCGCCCCAAAGGCGAACTCGACGGGGCCGAACGCTTACTGGCCGTGGCTCGGCTAGCATTCGGATTCCATTGCCTCGTCGTTCACGCCGATGCCGACGACACCACGCCGGCCGCCGCCTGGGCGCAGCGGCTGGCACCCGGTCAGCAACTTATCGCGGCCGATGCCAAAGCTCAGCAGCAAGTGGTGCGCTTGGTGCCAGTGGCCATGACGGAAGCCTGGATGCTGGCCGACGCGCCCGCCTTGCGCGAAGCCCTCGACACCGACCTGGACGCAGTGCGCGACCTGGAACTGCCCCGGCCAGCCCGTGCCGAGCAGGCAACGCACCCGAAAAACGCCCTCAAAACGGCGTTGCAGCGCATTCAGGATGCCCTGCCGCCGCGCCGCCGCCAACCGGTACCCCAACTCATGGCCGACCTGTACGGCCAGCTTGCCGAAGTGCCCCTGACCAGCCTGCGCGAACTGGAATCGTACCGCCAGTTCGAAACCGATTTTCGGGCTGCCTTAGCCGAGCAGGGTTTCGTCGAGGTGTGAAGCCGTTTGGCACCCGCCCCGCCCACTCCGCAAGGCACTTGGCTCTACGCCCGCACGCAAAACCACGGCGACACGCTCGTATCTCGCCCCGCCCCCGCGCAACCCGACCGTGCCATTTGCAGTTGAGGTAAACGGAAATTCTTCCGCCCCCAAAACCCCACCGCACATGGCAATCCTCAAAGCAGGAACCGACACGGCCGGCCACCCGGTCAATATCTTTTACGAAGACTGGGGGCAGGGCCGCCCGGTGGTGCTCATCCACGGCTGGCCCCTCGACCACACCATGTGGGAGCACCAGATGGTGGCCCTGGCCGCAGCCGGGCACCGCGTCATCGCCTACGACCGCCGGGGCTTCGGCCGCTCCTCGCGCCCCTGGACGGGCTACGACTACGATACCCTCGCCGCCGACCTCAACGCCCTGCTCACCGAGCTGGACTTGCAGCAAGTCACGCTGGTGGGCTTCTCGATGGGCGGCGGCGAAATCGCCCGCTACCTCAACACCTACGGCGATGCCCGCGTGGCCCGCGTGGCCTTCGTGAGCGCCGTGCCGCCCTTCCTGCTCCAAACCGCCGACAACCCCGACGGCGTGCCCAAGTCGGTGTTCGACGGAATGCACGAGGCCATCCGCACCGACCGGTTTGCCTTCCTGCAAAGCTTCGCCAAGAGTTTCTACGGCGTGAGCCTCCTCAGCCAGCCCGTGAGCCAAGCCGTGCTCGACTGGAACCAGACCGTGACCTCGCTGGCCGCCCCCAATGCCACCTACGATTGCGTAACCGCGTTTTCGGCCACCGATTTCCGCGCCGACCTGGAGCAGGTGAAGGTGCCCACCCTCGTCATCCACGGCAGCAAAGACCAAACGGTGCCCTTCGAAGTAAGCGGCGAGCGCACCGCCAAAATGATTCCGCAAGCCGAACTGAAGGTGTACGACGGGGCACCGCACGGCCTGTTCTTCACCGAAAAGGAGCGGCTGAACAAAGACTTATTGGCGTTTATTGGGTAAGGTCAGTGGTCGGGCGAATTCCCGAAGGGTTCGTCCGGCCACTGCGCGTAGGCTGCCCCAGAACGAAGAACGGCCGAACAAACTCCAGTAAAGGAGTTCGTTCGGCCGTATTTTGATT
>JANYFQ010000103.1 GCA_025362615.1 Hymenobacter sp.
GCGGTTAGGCTCGCGCAAAGGCCGGCCCCACTCGTTCAAGCCGCGCGTCGGAGACGCGAAGCCAGTAGGCAGCGCGTTAAAAACGCGCGCCAGCGCCGGGCTTTTGACTTTCTAAACAACTTCGTTGCCTCAAAACCACTCAGAAACCACTGACAAGAAACAAGAAACAAGCAACAGCCCGCGTTACATCAGCTTTTAACCGCCTTCAACCCCGCCAACAGCAGCAGCCCGGCCAGTAGCCAGCCGGCGTAGCGGCGGGCGGTGCGGTAGGCATCCAGGGGCTGCAAATCGGCGGAGGCGTTGGCCAGGGCGGGGCCGTAAAATGGGTCGTCGGCAGGGGCGGGCAGGGGCGGGGCAGCCAGGGTAGGGCGGCCCCGAACCACGGGGCGCAGGCCGGGGCGCAGGGTGTCGTAGCGGGCTGTGCGGGGGTTGAACACAACGAGTTGGAGGAGGCTGTCGAGCGGCAGCACGCCGGGGCGGCGGGCCACTATGCGGTACTTGAATATCTTGCGCCCGCCGCCGGGGGCGGGGGTTTCAAAGGTTTCGGGGCCATAGATTTCCAGCCCCGGCCGGAGGCCGAAAGGCGGTGGCAGTACGCCCGCCAGGTTGCCCCGGCCTTCCACCCCGAACGAGTACGTCAAGGATTCGCCCGTCCGAAACTCGGTGCGGTTGATGCCCTCCAGCACCCGAAAATCGCCGACGGGCACGGCTGCTATTGCCGCGCCAGGCGGCGCGGGCGGCAGGCGGCGCACGGCCACCGTGAGGCCCGGCGCGAGGTAGGTTTTGTAGGTGGCCAGGCGGTTGTCCTGGCCCGGCTCGGGCTGCCGGAGCACCTTGAACTTGGTCATCGTCAGGGCCAGGGGCGGAAACGCCAGGGGCCGGGCCGTGAGGGGGTAATACGTGCTTTCGGCTAGGCGGAAGCGCAGGTAGGGCTGCCCGGCGCGGCGCACGGTGTCGGGGGCCGCGCCGGGCGGGGCGGCGGCTACTTCCCAGGCCGTGGGCTGCCGCAGTTGCCGGAACAAGCGCGGCAGTTGGTCGTCAAAATCGTAAAATGCCAGCAGTGCCTGGTCGGCGGGGCGCAGGTAAAAGTAGAGGCCCACGCGGGCACCTTCGCCGGCAAATACCTGGGCGCGGTCGGCTTCGAGGGCCAGGTAAGCGCGGTCGGGCATTTCCTGGTAGAGCGCCGGCTTGGGCTTGCCGAAGAGTTGGTCGAGGTCGCCGGTGCCGCTCAGGGGCGGGGGGGCGGCGGCCTCTACCAGCAGTTGCCCGCCGGGGTAGCGCAGCGGTTGGCCGTTCACAATCAGCTCAAACGGCCGGATGCTCAGCTCGCCCTCGCCGTAGGGCACGTAGCCTTGCAGCACCGTAAGCTCGCTGAACGTGCGGCCGTTGCTGCGGCGCGTGGTGGTGGTACGGCGGCGGCCCGCCTTCCGCAAACCCTCCAATTCCGGGAACGTCGGCACGGCCGCCAGCGCCGCCCCGCGCAGCCGGAACCCCAGCGCGAAGGTGTCGGTCACGCTCAAGCGGGCCGGGCCGGGCAGCAGGCGCAACTCGACCGGGGCCGGCGCTTGCCCCGCCGCCGGCCCCGTTGCGGCTGCGGCGCACACGCCCAGCACCAGTTTTTGCCATGTTTTACTCAAACCCGCTTGCTTCTTTAACCACCTCAAAAGTAGGGATGCGCCAGCGGTTGGCCCCCTTTGGTTCGGTTTTTTTGGCTCAAACGCATCCATTGCAGACGCTATCCCGTACCTAGCCGCAGTTCGCCAAAAGCACAACCTGCCGGGTTGTATTTATCGACTGACAGGGTTCGTGTCAGGCGGCAACGAACTCAAACTAACCGATTTTCTTTTTCTTCACCCTTCACATTTTCACCCATGTCGCATACCCCCCACACCAGTGGCCCCGACGAAGCGAACTTCGCCCAGCCGCTGTACACGCCCATCAAGCGGCGCTCGTTTTTTATGTATGCCGGCGCTACCGCCGGGGCCACGGCCCTGGTGCTGGCCGGTTGCAAAAAGGATGATGAAGTTGTGCCCACTCCCAGCAACGGCATCAGCCTCGGCGCTGGCGACGTGGGCGTACTCAACTACGCCTATGCGCTGGAGCAGCTCGAAGCAGCTTTTTATGCTCAAGTGAAAGCCTCTACTCCCGTAGGTGGCGCTGGTCTTTCGCAGGTGGAGAAGGATTACTTCAACGAAGTAGCCGCTCACGAAGCGTTGCACCGCGACTTCTTCAAAGCCGCCATCAACCGCGATGCCCCCGGTAAGCTGTTGCAAAACCTGACCCCAGACTTCAGCAGCATCAACTTCACCGACCGCACCTCGGTGCTCGGCAGCGCCAAAGCCTTCGAAGACCTTGGCGTAGCCGCCTACAACGGTGCCGGCAAGCTTATCAGAACGGCGGCTTACCTTGTCATCGCTGGTCAGATTGTGTCGGTTGAGGCCCGTCACGCGGCCTACGTGCGCGATTTGATTCAGAACGGCACGTTCTCTGACACGGCCGACGCCAACGGCCTCGACCAAGCCATGACCCCGGCTATGGTGCTGCCCATCGCTCAAACCTTCGTCAAGGAGAAGCTCGACGGTAGCCAGGTCGGTGTTTAATTCTTTTTCATCTGTAATCAATCATTGCCATGAATTTCTTTCAAATCATTGACCAGCTTGCCGAAGTAGATGCCGATGTGCTCGGTCGCTTCGACTCGCGCCGCGCCGTGTTCAACTCGCTTGGTACGGCCGCTAAGCGCACTGCCCTGGCCGCAACGCCCCTGTTTTTGGGTGCCATGTTCAACAAAGCCTACGCTGGCGAAACCGGCGTGAAGGCTTCGGCCGTGGACGTACTCAATTACGCCCTGGCTTTGGAATTGCTTGAGGCCGACTTTTACGCCCAATTTGTTGCGGCTGGTCAAATTCCGACCGGTACGCCCGCAGTGGCCGCCATCAACAAAATCAAAACCCACGAAGACCAGCACGTGGCCTTGCTCGGCGGTACTAATGGTGCAGGCGGGGCTATCCGCAGCCTCGGCGGTACGCCCGTAAGCGGCATTCGCTTTAAGGCTTCGGCCATTCCCAACTTTGCCAGCAGCTACGATACCCAACTGCTTGTGGCTCAAGTGCTTGAAGATACCGGTGTGCGGGCTTACAAAGGCCGTGCGGGCGAGTTGCTCGGTACCGACCTGCTGACTGTGGCGTTGCAAATTCACTCGATTGAGGCCCGCCATGCGTCCCACATCCGCTATATGCGGGCGGGCCGCAACCCTTCGGCTGGCATCCGCCCGTGGGTAACGGAGGCTGACTCGCAGTTGGCAGCCCCGGCTGGCCCGGCGTATACCGGCGGCACCACGGGTGCGGTACCCACTTCGTTCACTTTTGGGGGCGGTACGTTTGCTATTCCGGCCTACGTAGCGGCCGATAGCAAGCGCGAAGACAACAAAATTCAGAGCGGGGTGGACGTTACTACCCTGGGCACAGGCTACACCCTGGCCGACGCAGTGGCTTCGTTTGACGAGGTGCTGCAAGCTGCTGAAGTGCTTGATGCTTCGCGGGCCGGTGGCTTGGTGATGTAATCAGGCACTGCCAGCCAGTAACTTTTGGGCAATTGCGCCGTCTTTGGCCACATTGTTTAAAAATCGAAAAACCGGTCCCGCACCTGCGGGGCCGGTTTTTTGCGTTTCGGGCCGCGCCCGGCCCGGCTGTACCTTTGCAGTTGGCTCCGCCAGCGCCATCGTGGCTGCTGAGCCGAGGCCAATGTATTCCGAATGACTGATTCTGTGAAGACTGCGCCCCCGGCGCTGGCTGGCCCCGCGCTGCGGCGGCGTACTTTTTTGCGGGTGGCGGGCGCGTCGGCCGCCTCGGCGGCGCTGGTGCTGGCCGGTTGCGGCAAAGACACGCCCGAACCCACAGCCCTGCCCGACCCCAACTTGATTGTGTTGCAAAGCGGCGACGTGGGCCTGCTCAACTACTGCTTCCTGCTCAAACAGCTCGAAACCGCGCTCTACCAAATCGTAGTGGGCACGTACCCCGCCGACTTCAGCCCCGAGGACCGGGCCCTGTTCGCCGA
>JANYFQ010000144.1 GCA_025362615.1 Hymenobacter sp.
GGCCGTGCTGGCCCTGGGTGCCTACTGCCACCTGGCCCGCCTCGAATGGGCATTGCTGGCCCTGGCCGCCGCCGCCGTGTGGACGGCCGAGCTAGTCAACACCGCCATTGAGGCCCTTACCGACCTGGTATCGCCCGATTACCACCCCCTGGCCGGCCGCGCCAAAGACATTGCCGCCGGTGCCGTGCTGCTGGCCGCGCTGGGTGCGCTCGTGGTGGGCGGGCTGGTGTTTGGACCGTACTTTTTGTAAAGTGTACCGATGGTCGTGCCTTGTAGTCAGCCAATTACGATTATGCCTGAGCCGTCGGAGCTACTTTGCCGTTGAAGCCAGGAAGTACGTGGCTTTCCCGCCCCTCAATTTCTTCTCCATGACCGACATTCGTCCCTTCTTCCTGCCTGTTTTGCTGTTCGTGGCCTGTTCGCGCCCCGTGGCCGTCACCACCACGCCCACTCCCGAAACGGACTCGCCCGCCGCCAGCGCCGTGGGCAACACCACCACGCCCGCCAACCCCAACGCCGCCGACGGGGCCGCCATCCGCGAGGCCGAGCAAGACACCAGCGCCCGGCCGCTGTGGCTGCGCCAGCGCATCGCAGCCGTGTTGGCCGAGCGCAAAAAGCCCCAGCCCACCATCCGCATCTTCCGCTACGAATACAAAGGCCAGCAAGTGTATTGGGAATCAGCCCCGTGCTGCGACCAGTACTCCACCGTCTATACCCTCAAAGGCAAAATCATTTGCCACCCCGACGGCGGCATCACCGGCAACGGCGACGGGCAGTGCGCCAGCTTCGATAAAGAGAAAACCAACGAGCGGCTGGTGTGGCAAGACCCGCGCTGAGGCGTAATCGACTTTTTTTGGGGCTGACAGTGAGCCAGCCATCGGCGCTAAAGCCCTAATTTGAACTCACAAGTTTGCATCTTCCAGAAACCGCCGTACCTTTGTCGAACCAAAACAGTGCGGGGTGGAGCAGTTGGTAGCTCGTTGGGCTCAAGAAATTGCGACATCAGCAGGGTTGCTTCGGCAAGCTTTCGGTCAGATAGACACTTAATCGAAACCGACAAACGACAACGTAAGCCGCGCTCAGTTGCTTACCGCGACGCTTGGATGCTGATGACACATTGGGCGGCACGGAGGGAAACTCCCGTGTGTTCACTTGCCAAACTCGGGGAAGCCGGTAGTGCGGTAATCCCGAGCCAAGCCTCAACCATTCGGGTTGAGGAAGGTGTAGAGACTGAATGGTAAGCACCCTAACGTGAAGTCGAGGGTGAAGAGACAGTCCAGCCCACAAATGGCCGCGCATGGCGGCCAGCAGCCAAAGCTGTAGTGGGAAGCATAACCCAAAGGTCACTGGTTCGAGTCCAGTCCCCGCTACCTCTAAAAAGGCCGTTTCCAGCTTGGAAACGGCCTTTTTTGTCCGCTTCGCTGAGATTCCGACAAAATTCCGACAATGCCGGGCGGTTCATTCCCCCGCGCCATAGTCCTCAAAAGCGGCCAACATTCCCCCATTCAGCTCGGCGCGGAAGGTGCGCCAGGTGGGCAGAAACTGGTCGAGCAGGGCCTTGAAGCGGGCGTTGTGCTGACGCTCCAGTAAGTGCGTCAGCTCGTGGACTACCACGTATTCCAGCAGGTGGGGGGCCACTTTGGCCAGTTCCAGGTTCAGCCAAATGCGGCGGGCTTCGATGTTGCAGGCCCCCCACTTGGTCTTCATCAGCTTCACGGCCCAGTCGGCGGCCCTTACGCCGATTATCGGCTCCCATTTGGCGGCCAGGGGGGGAAGCTGCGTTTTTAGCTGTTCGCGGTACCAGGCGTGAAGGATGCGCTCGCGCTGCGCCAGGGTGCTGCCGGGGCGGGTTTGCAGGTCCAGGAACTGGCCGCCGCGCAGGCGCACAGCCGGGGGCGCGTCCACCTCGCGTACTTGCAGGCGGTAGCGGCGGCCCTGGTAAAAGTGGGTTTCGCCCGACACGTACTGCCGGCTGGTTTGGCGGGGCTGCTGCGCGAATTTGGCTTGTTGAAGCCGTATCCAGCCCAGCCGGCTGATGATGAGCCGCCGCACCTGCTCGTCGGCGATGTGCGGAGGCATGGACACCCGCACCCGCCCGTCGGGCGGCAGCACGGCCAGATGCACGTTGCGAATGGCCTTCCGCACCACGTCCACTTCGAGGTCGCCGACGGAGAGATGAAATGTTTCCGCCTCACTTTTTAAATAGACCACTGGGCGATGCTGATGGGGTTGATTGTGGCTTGGGCCGACCTATGACTTGGTGTAAGCACCAATGGCCCCGAATTTTTGGAGCGGCGGGTGCCAGCGCGACGAGCCGCATCGGGTGTGAACGAGCCGACCTCAAATCAAAGTTTTTCAAAGTCCTTCCTCACCGAGCAGCGGTAAGAAAAAGGCCGTTGCTCGCGGTCAATGATTCTCAAGAGTTGCGACCATCTCTCGACGCACAACCTAACCATGTCCCAGTAGGCAAGCCCTGTTTTTGACGGCGGACACAAAAAGAACAAACCCAGTTGATGCGCCTCGCAGAGCGCCTTCTGGTGACGGGTGCGCTGGATGTTATAGTCCTGGGTTAGCACGCAGGCACCTTGCTGGCCCACCAGCGGAATCCAGTCCTCATCTTTGGTGCCCGCCCCGAAAACCGTTTTAATGGACTTGACTTCGATGTTGGTGTTATTCCTCGCGTTCAGGGGCTGCTGCAATACGTGAAGGCCCTGCGCCAGCGGGGGCGGCATATTTTCGTCGATGTAGATAATCATGCGGCCATGCAGTACTGAATGGCATCCTGTACTTGCTTGTCGTTAAGCTCGTACAGGGCGGCAATGAATTTTATCGGCTCCCCAGCTTTGTGTAGGCAGGAAATAGCATCGGGGTAGATATTGGTTTGGTCGATGATGGCGTGCCCAAACTGGCGCTCCGGGTCGCATACAATGCTGTTCTCCTTGCCCAGCGGCCAAAACCGGCTGGCTAGCGCCCCGCCATCGAAATCTATCAGCCGAAAAAACAGCTTGATTAACTCAAAATTGATTTGCTGCGACTTGTCGAGCGTCACGAGGCCCTGCTTTTCCTGCTCAAAATAGAGGCTGCCGCCATCGGTGTTGAGGGAACGTAACACGGCGGCATTCGCAAAGGGAAACAGCGTATCAAATTTTTCTGACCAAATCTGATGGGCCGTTAGTGCCACCCTGGGCTTAATGCCCGCCAGATGAAGCTGATGAAACACGTACAACTCGACCAGCGTGTGGAAGCTCACGCCCTTGGATTGGGCAATGTTCCAGGAGTAGCGGCTGTCGTACTCCTTGCCTAATTGCTCGTCCCAATACGTTCGTATCCAGCGCCCAACCTTTGGAGTTGGAATGCGCAATATCCGGGCAATATCGGAAACCGTATAAATACCGCCGCCGAGCCGGGGCTTGTTTTCGAGGACTTCCATGAAGACGGTTCTGTAGGATAAAGTATTTGCTGGATGGGTACAAGCGCAGGCCCCCCCCTGCCTGACCGCGAGCGGCCCCCATTGCCGCTTTCGCCAAGCCGCGCCCTAGCCGGGGAGGACCGGGCGGCCAACAAAGAACGGGAATGGCTGGTACATCCGCGCCGACGAGCGACGGCACACGGGCCGGGTTGGCCGCGCCCTACGACGTAACGGCGGGCAGTTATGTTCCGCTAAGTAGTCACGCACAAGTAATCGGCCTGTCCGTAACCCCACCCCCTAGCCCCCTCCCCACCGGGGAGGGGGCTAGGGGGTGGGGTTACGCTGCACGGCCGAATGAACGGTTACTTATGCGCGACTGCTTAATATTCGCCCTGCCGGATGGCCAGGTCTAAAATTCGGTCGGTGTCGGCCGGGTTGGGCAGCAGGTTTTTGATGACCCGCCGCACCCGTTTCAGCTTCATGCTGCCGGGCACCCGCCAGTTGTCTTCTTTGTTTTCTTTGATGGCCGCGTCCAGGGCCAAAGCCAGGGCTTCGTTCTGGTCCAGGTTGTCGTAGAAGGCGCGGAGCGCCGCCGTGCCGATGGCCGGCGGGTAAATGTCTTTGGGTGGGTTTTTTAGCTGGCGGCACAGCTCCGAAATCTCCGCTAAGTATTGTGCATAGTCGGCATCTTCGGCGTGCCGCCGGGCTATCAGCTCCTCCAGTAGCTTCGACATCGTGCCGAAGTATTTGGGGTTGGTGGGGTTCTCGTCAATGATGAGCTTGCGGACGTTATTCTCGATGGTTTCGGCCATGGCCTCCTTGTTTTCACGCAGGCCCTTGGGCTGGCTTTTGACGGCTTCGGCGGCTCCTTTCGCTACGATTAGCTCAATGAGGCTCAGGTCGGTCAGGTCGCCGACTTTTTCCACATCGTCGGCCCGCACGTAGGTGTCGAGCAGGTAGCGCATATCGGCTTCGTACTGCTTGAGGTCGGGCGCTTCGCCGCTCCGCACCTTCACTTCCTGGCGCACGTCGGCGTAGAACGCCACCAAATCGCGCAGGCGGGCGGCTTGCTCCATCGTGTAGCCCGCCGTTTCCAGGTCGTCGCGCAGCTCGGCGAAGGCCCGCACCAGCGCCCCCACGTACTTGTAGAGGTCGCGCCGCCGCCCGGCTCGCTCACTCAGCTCGTCGGGGTGGGCCGATACGCCGCAGAAGTAGCGCTGATAGGCGGGGGAATCGCGGGGCGCGGCTACGTCCTGGCACAGCAGGCGCAGCTGCTCCAGCAGCCCCTCCATGTCGGCCCGGCCGGCTTCGAGGCGGTCGGTGAGCAGGCCCTTGATGTCGGCGGCGTTGTAGTCAGCAAACGCTTCGCCGGTGTAGTCTTTGATGCTTTTTTCGAGGGCTTTGAACAGGTCTTTGTAGTCCACCACGTAGCCGTATTGCTTGTCGTCGCCGTCGAGGCGGTTCACCCGGCAAATGGCCTGGAACAGGTCGTGGTCGCGCATTTCCTTGTCGATGTAGAGGTAGGTGGCCGAGGGCGCGTCGAAGCCGGTGAGGAGCTTGCTCACCACGATGAGCAGCTTCATTTGGGCGGGCTGCTTTTTGAACTGCTCTTTGGCGGCCTTCTCGAAGTCTTCGGTGCTGCGGCCGGCCAGCATCTCGGTGTACACCTGGTGCTTGAGGGCCTGGCTGGTGAGGCCGCCGGTGCCGGTGGTCTGGCCTTTCAAATCCTTCACCGAGGGCTGGTAGCTGGTGATGATGGCGCACTGCGGGAAGCCCGCCGCCCGGAATTGCTCGTAGTACTGACACGCCCGCTCAATGTCGGAGGTCACGAGTAGCGCGTTGCCGCGCCCGGTGCGCAGGCGCTCCTTGCGGCCCATGTCGCGCCGGATGTCGTCCACGATGCGGCCGATGCGCTCCTTCGAGCTGAGTACCCGCTGCATGGTGCCCCATTTTTCTTTGAGCAGGGTTTTGGCGAAATCGTTGGCATCGGCCGTGATGAACTCAAACTCCTCGTCAATGGCCTGGGTGTTGCGGGGCAGGTGCTGCTCCACCTTGCGGGCTTCGTAGCGCAGCTCCAGCACCACGCCGTCGCGCACGGCATTCTGCACCAGGTATTGGTGGATGAACGAGCCGAACACTTCCAGCGAGGTCTGCCGGTCTTTTTGCAGCAGCGGGGTGCCGGTGAAGCCCACAAACAGGGCCTCGGGCAGCAGCGCCTTCATGGCCGTGTGCAGCTTGCCCGATTGGGTGCGGTGGCATTCATCCACGAACACCACCAGCCGGCCCTGGGGCCGAAACGCGCTGCCCGGCCGCCCGGCCCCGCGCATCAGCTCGTCGATGTAGGCGGCGTAGCTTTCCTCGTCGTTGCGCGGGCCGAACTTGTGGACCAACGCGCACAGCAGCCGCGGCGCGGGCTGGCTCAGGTGGGCCAGCAGGTCGCGGCCCCCTTTGTCGGCCCGGTATATCGGCTCTTCGGCATCCCGGAACACCTGCTCGATTTGCTCGTCCAACTCCTTGCGGTCCGTGATGATGAGCACCCGCGCCTGGGCATCGTGTTCGAGCAGCCACTTGGCCAGCCACACCATCGTCAGGCTTTTGCCGCTGCCCTGGGTGTGCCAGATGATGCCGCCCGCCCGCCCGGCCAGCCGCACCTGGGCCGCCCGCACCCCGAAGTACTGGTTGGGCCGGCACAGCTTTTTGATGCCGCCGTCGAACACCAGGAAGTCGTGGAGCAGGGCCAGCAGCCGGGCGCGGCTGCACAGGTGGCGCAGCCCTTCATCGAGGGGCAAAGGCAGCACGCCCGCCGCCGGGGCCGGCAGTTCGGCGGCGGCGTAGTCTTCGCGCCACTCCAGAAAATACTTCTCCGGGGTGCCCGTCGTGCCGTAGCGCAGGCCCTCGGTGTCGTTGCCGGCCAGCACGAGCTGCACCGGCACGTAAAAATCTTCGATGAAGACCGGCAACTGGTTGTCCAGGTTCTGGCGGATGGCCTCGGCCACCGGCACCGTGCTGCGCTTCAGTTCCAGCACCACCACGGCAATGCCGTTGAGGTAGAGCACCACGTCGGGGCGCTTGGTGTGGGCCGGGCCGACCACGGTTACTTCCTCGGCCACGGCGAAGTGGTTGGCTTCCACATCGGCCCACTCCACGAGGCGCACCGTGACGGGGGCGGCCCCGGCTTCGGGGGTCACCTGCACGCCGTAGCGCAGCAGTTGGTACACGGCCCGGTTGCGGTCGTATAGTTTTTCGGTGCTGTTTTCGGCGGTGCGCCGGAGCTTGCGGATGGCTTCGGTTATCACGGCTTCGGGGTAGCCGCGGCCGGCCAGGTGCCGGCGCAGCAGCCCGTCTTCGATGGGCGAGGTGCGGGGCTGGTCCTGCCAGTGGCCCAGGTACTGGTAGCCCAGGGCGGAGTGCAACAGCTTCACCACCCGGTTCTGGGTGGCCCGCTCTACCTGGCCTACTTTCACAAAAGGGGTGTGCATGGCGGAAAGAAGAATGAATGGCGAAAAACGGTAATTTATTTTTGCGTTTTGAGAAAATAAATAACAACAACGGCGGGCACTGTTGTTATTTATTTTTGCGTTTTGAGAAAATAGATTACCCGCGCAGCCGGATGGCCCCGGTGAGCAAGTCCTGCATCAGGCCCTGCTTCAGGGCTTCGGTTTTGGCGAGTTCGGCCGCAAGGGCCGCGAGTTCGGCGTCGAGGGTGGTGAGAACGGCGGTTATTGCCTGCTGCTCGGCTGGCGGCGGCAATTCAACGGGTGTGTCTTTTATGTTGCCCTTCGAAATGCCGTAAACCGTTACCCCGGTAGCCATTTGCTGCAAAAATGCCCTGGTTTTCTTCATCAGCGGGATGTAACCTTTGAAGCCGTCCACGACTACTTTTTTATCGCTGCGTAGCAAATGGGTGTGATGACCAGCCACAATTTTTTGGCTTCCTACGCCTACAATTTCAACGCTTTTGCCAACTCCCTCATAATCTTCGGAGGCGTCGGACATTATCAAATCACCGTCTTGCAAAAAGGTCAAGCCACGCGCCTTTTCTTTTGGTAAGAAGGGCAACTCTGCCTTTTGACAATCCAAAAAGTCGTTGAATTTTGTATGAATGTCGCCGTAGTGCAAATAGCCGACTTCGCCATGTGTAGTTAGTTCGCTGCGGGAGTTATTTCCAGTAGAAAGAAAGGAAAAGAGCCTTCCCAGCGTGCGCTCCTCCCACTCGCCCGCGAAGCCCGGCAGCCGCCGCGCCCGCGTGAGCAGGGCCTGTTGGGTGGCTTGTTGCAGGCCGCGCTTTTTGGCCAGCAGCGCCCGCTGCCCGTGCAGCAGCGCATCCACCGCGCCCAGCGTGTCGGCAATGGCGCGTTGCTCGGCTAGAGGCGGTACGGGAATTTGAAACGTCAATAAGTCGCGGGTATAAACTGCTGCAACACTTGTAGTACCGGTTGCCAAACCCCGCATTTGGGTAATGGCCTGTTCTGTGTTGATAATGTAGTTTACAAAAAACGAACTGGCTATTTGACGAGGGTCAAAATCCAGCCTCAGAATGTTCGAGTTGTAAAAAGCAGTTGGCAATTCATCACGCCAGATAGCGACTTTGCCAACCAAATCCAATGTGTTGCGGGTGTTGAAAAGCAGGTCGCCAAACTTCAGTCTGTGCTTTGATTCCGGCACAATTTCCGGCCGAATAAATTCCAGCTTCGCCAGAGAAATTACGCTCCGGTTCAAGTTTGCCATTTTAATCAACGGAAAAGCTGTTGGGGCTAGGGTGTTGGCGTAGTTTCCGCC
>JANYFQ010000156.1 GCA_025362615.1 Hymenobacter sp.
ACGCCCCGCATTACATTTGGCGGACTACCAAAGTTGTTTAGAGCGGTTCCCAGCACAGCTTGGTGGTACACAAAACACGTGCATTGACTCCGAAACTGCTCTAAACAGCTTCCCACCATTGAGGCGGCTTGGCTGCAATGCGGGCTACCTATGTGCTGTCCATTCCCGCAAGTAAACCCGCAATGGAAACAGTCAACCCGCTCAATCAAAATAATATTTCCTCAAATAGCGTTTGATTGTCTGCTGTTTACCCCTAAAAACAAGCATTACTACCGACTAAGTTTGTATTACTACCAATGCGAAGCGCAAAAACTACGTAGCTTTGCGAGTGCTAGTCATTTGTGTTGAATAACTGCCGTTACGCAGTTGGTGCCGGGCGGTGCCCCGTGCCGCAGTGCCGCCGACCTTCCGCTTGCAATGGTTGGACGATTGGCAGCCGGGCTGCTCTGGGGGGCGGGTTGAAAACCCGCAGCACCAAGGCACGGGACGCAGCCCCGCGCCAACCGCACCCACCGCGTAACAGCAATTGAATAAGCTAGTGGGTTGCCGCCCGCGCGAGCGGCGGCAAAAATCTATCCCATCCTATGCGCACCTGCTTTACCCTTCTTTTTCGTCAGCGGCTGGCAGCAGTGGGGCTGCTGGTGGGCGGCGGGCTGCTGGCCCTGCTGGTGAGCGGCGGGGCGCAAGGAGCGCAAGGAGCTGGTACGCCGCTTCGGCCCGGCGGGGTGGCGGTCCGCCAACTGCTGGCCCGGCAGGCCCTGGGGCGGCTCTTGTTCTTCGACCCCGCCCTCTCCGTCAATGGCAAGCGGAGCTGCGCTTCCTGCCACCGCCCCGAAAAGGCGTTCTGCGACCGCCGTGTGCTGCCCCGCGCCCTGCGCTTTACCGACAACCTCGACCGCAACACGCCCACGCTGCTGAACGCCGCCGGGCAGGCCACGTTTTTTCACGACGGCCGGGCCGGCAGCATGGCCGAGGTACTGACGGCCGTGCTCACCAGCCCCCGCGAGTTTGGCAGCAGCTATGCCGAGGCCACAGCCCGCTTGCAAACCAGCCCCGAGTACCGCCGGCGGTTCCGGCAGGCGTTTGGGGCGGTGCCAGCCATCAACCCCGCCAACCTGGCGGCGGCGCTCGATGCCTACGTGAGCACACTGGCCGGGCAGAACGCCGCCTACGACCAGGCCTTGCGCGGCGGCGCGGCCCTCGACACGGCCGCCCAGGCCGGGCAGCGGGTGTTTGCTGCCGCCAACTGCGCCAGTTGCCACGCCGGGCCATTATTCCGCGACGGGCAGCGGCACGAAATCCGGGCCGGGGTGTGGGTCAAAACGCCCACCCTCCGCAACGTGGCCCTCACCATGCCCTACGGGGCCGAAGGGCGTTGCCCGACCGTCGAAACGCTGCTGGCCAGCGACTTCCACCGGGCGCACCAACCGAGCCTGCTGGCGGCGGCCGATTTGCAGCGGCTCGAAAGCTTTCTGGTCGCCCTCACCGATACCGTGGTGGGGCGCTCGGCGGTGCCAGCCGCCCTGCCGCTCATGCCCGCCCTGCCCGACCGTGCCGTGGGCGGATTGTACTAATTAGTGGTGTGTTGTATCTTTTAAAGCATAACATTTAAATCGACTAACTTCTAAGTATAAATCGCAAAAAAGCTTTACCTTTACCATCGGGTTCATGGCCCTTGTTTTCCGGCGCTGGGGGCTTGTTGCCTGGCCGGTTGCGCGGCCTTCGGTGCGTTTTGCCTCTCGTCCTTCCACTCCTTTCTGTCACAATAATTTCTCACCTTTTTTTGCAAAAAAACCATGAAACTACATTCGATGCTCTTGCTTGGTGCCCTGGCTTGCCAGGCCCTGGCCCCATTGGCTGCCCAGGCGGCTGACACAATCCCCAACCGCTTTGCGGTGAAGGAAATCCAGACCCCGGCCGCCTTGCTGGGCGTGGACTACAGCCCCGATGGGCTGCGGGTGGTGACCTGCGGCCTGGGCCGCGACATAACGGTGTGGGACGTGGCCAGCGGCAAGCCCGCCCTCCTCCTCAAAGGCCACACCGACGATGTGGTGGCCGTGAAGTACAGCCCCAACGGCCGCTACATTGCTTCCGGCGGCGTAGATAAAGCCCTGATTTTGTGGGATGCCCTGACCGGCGACCTGCTACGGAAAAACACCGACCACACCGACTACGTGCGCGACGTGGCCTTCAGCCCCGATTCTAAAATGCTGGCCAGTGCCGGCTGGGACGGGCAGGCCCTGGTGTTCGACACCTTTGGCGGGCAGCGCCTGGCCACCCTCAAAGCGGGCGGCACAACGGCCGCAGCCAACGCCGCGCAAGCCTACGACAAGGCCAAAACCGTGAAGGGCCGCTCGGGCAACGTGACGTCGGTGGCCTTCAGCCCCGACGGCAGCGAGCTGCTCACGGCCAGCGGCGACCATAACCTGCGGACCTGGAACACCACGACCTGGCTGCTCAAGACGGCGCTGCTGGGCCACACCGACGAGGTGTGGGACGCCCGCTACGCCCCCAACGGGCAGTACGTGGTGAGCGGCGCCTGGGACAACACGGCCCGCGTGTGGAGCCTGGCCGAGAAGCGCTGTGTGTGCACCGTGCCGGCCCACGTGTCGGACGTGTGGGCCGCCGCCTTCAGCCCCGACGGGCAGTTGATTGCCACCGGCGGCGGCGACCGGCAGGTGAAAATATGGGACGCGGCCCTCGGTACGCTGGTGCAAAACGTGAGCGGGGAGCTGCACACGGCCGAAGTTGAAAACCTGGCCTTCAGCCCCGACGGCAAGACGCTGGCCAGCGTGAGCCGCGACGGCAGCCTGCGCTTCTGGCGCGTGCCCAGCCCCGACGAGCGGGTGATGGCTTACGCCGACCACGAAATTGAAAAGTGGGCCCGGAAAAGCGAGTACGAAAAAACCGACGAGTACCAAAAACGCCTCACCAAACGCTTCGACCACCTGAAAGATTTGCAAGAGGAGGCGCGGACGCGGATGCTGTCGGGCTTCGGCAGCACGGCCGACTGGCAGGGGTTTGCCCTGGGCGACTACAACGCCGACACCGAAACCTTTGCGCTCACCACCAAAATGTGGCCGGGGGCTTTCCACGTCAAAGTGCCGCCCCGCGACGCGCCGCGCTTCCGCGAAAATTTTGGGCAGCGCAGCTACGGGGCACCGGCGTTTGAGTTCGTGACCGGCGACGTGGTGCTCAAAGCCGTGGACCTGACGGTGGCTTTCGGCGGTTCGCCGCACACGTTTACCCTGGCGCGCTAAAGGTTCGGCAAGTACAATGCTCATGAAGAAGGGCGGGCCACTGGCCCGCCCTTTTTTTGGCCCGCCAGGGCCGATAATTGCGTTGGAGCGTAAATTTTGATAGTATTGCTTTCAGATTTGGTTTTCGGAACGGGCGCAACGCCTACCTTTGCGGGGCCTTTGGGCCTGCTTCACCCTTAACTTCTTTTCCTCTCTGATGACTGCATTGCTTGTTCCTGTTCCCATTACCGTTGCGATGGGCGACGGCATCGGCCCCGAAATCATGGCCCAGACCCTGCGGATGCTGGAGGCTGCCGGGGCCGCGCTGGCCCCCGAATTTATTGAGGTAGGGGAGGCGCAGTACCTGGCGGGGCACTCGTCGGGCATCGGGCCCGAAGCCTGGGACAGCTTGCGGCGGACGGGCATTTTACTCAAAGCGCCCATCACCACGCCGCTGGGCGGGGGCTACAAAAGCCTGAACGTGACGCTGCGCAAGACGCTGGGCCTCTACGCTAACGTGCGGCCCACCCGCTCGCTGGCCCCGGCCGTGGCCACCAAGCACCCGGTGCTTGACATCGTGATTGTGCGCGAAAACGAGGAAGACCTTTACGCCGGCATCGAGCACCAGCAAACGCCCGACGTGGTGCAGTGCCTCAAAATCATCACCCGCTCGGGCTGCGAACGCATTGTGCGCTACGCCTTCGAGTACGCCCGCACCAACGGCCGCCGCCGCATTACGTGCATGACGAAGGACAACATCATGAAGCTCACCGACGGGCTGTTTCATCGGGTGTTTGTGGAAGTGGGGGCCGAGTACCCCGACATCGTGCAGGAACACCAGATTATCGACATCGGCGCGGCCCGCCTCGCCGACACGCCCGAACGCTACGATGTGGTGCTGACGCTGAACCTGTACGGCGACATTATTTCGGACATCGTGGCCCAGATTGCCGGCTCGGTGGGCCTGGCCGGCTCCAGCAACATCGGGCTGGGCGGGGCCTTGTTCGAGGCCATTCACGGCTCGGCCCCCGACATTGCCGGGCAGGACGTGGCCAACCCCAGCGGCCTGCTGCAAGGCGCTGTTTTGCTGCTGCGCCACATCGGGCAGCACGCCGTGGCCGACCGCCTCGAAGCGGCCTGGCTGCGGACGCTGGAAGACGGCCTGCACACGGCCGACATTTACCGCGCCGGCCAAAGCACCGAAAAAGTAGGCACCCGCGCCTTTGCCGATGCCGTCATTGCCCGCCTCGGCCAGCAGCCTGCCTACCTGGGCCGCCCCGCCGCCGCCGGAGCCGCCGCCGCTGCCCCAACCGCTGCCCCAACCGCTGCCGCTGCGGCGGTGCCCGCAGTGCCGCGCCCGGCCGCCGCGACCGCCGCGACCGCCGCCATCGAGCAGGTGCTGGTGGGCTGCGACGTGTTTCTGCGCTGGTGGGACGGCCGGCCCGATGCCCTGGGCCAGCGTTTGGCGGCCCTGACCGGCGAAGGCTTGCAGCTCAAGCTCATCACCAACCGGGGCGTGAAGGTGTACCCCGACGGCCACCCCGAAACCACCTGCACCGACCACTGGCGCTGCCGCTTCGTGGCGGCGGGCACCGACACGAAGACGACGACTGACTTTTTGCCCGTGACGTTCGGGGCGCTCTTGCGCCTCCAGCAAGTGCTGACCGATGCCGGGTTGCAGGTCATCAAAACCGAAAACCTGTACTTGTTCGACGGCCAACGCGGCTTCTCGCTGGGGCAGGGCGAATAGGGGGCTGGGTTTTAGGTGTTCGGTTTTAGGTGTTCGGTTTTAGGTGTTAGGTGTTAGGTGTTGGGTGTTGGGTGTTGGGTTCTAGGTGTTCGGCGTTCGGTTTTAGGTATTTGGTTTTAGGTGTCCGGCCACGCTGCTTGTATAAAACAACCCAATACCAAAAACCCAACACCCAACACCAAAAACCCAACACCTAAAACCGAACACCTAAAACCGAACACCTAAAACCCAACACCTAAAACCCAACACCTAAAACCCAACACCTAAAACCCAACACCTAAAACCCAACACCTAAAACCGAA
>JANYFQ010000182.1 GCA_025362615.1 Hymenobacter sp.
GCGTCATCATAAACACCTCGAAGCCCTGGGCTTCGGCCCGCTGGGCCAGGGTGCCAATCACGTCGTCGGCCTCAAACCCGTCCATCATCAGGATGGGGATGTGAAACGCCTCGATAATCTGCTTGATGTAGGGAATGGCGATGCCGATGTCCTCGGGCATGGCCTGGCGCTGGGCCTTGTAGGCGGCAAACTGCTCGTGCCGAAACGTCTTTTTCGGCCCGTCAAAGCACACCCCGATGTGGGTGGGCTTTTCCTTCTGCAACACCTCCACCAGCGTGTTGGTGAAGCCCAGCACGGCCCCCGTGTTCATGCCCTTGCTGTTGATGCGCGGGTTTTTACTGAACGCGAAGTGGGCGCGGTAGATGAGGGCGAAAGCGTCGAGCAGGAACAGCTTTTTGGGGGCGGCGGCGGTGTCGGACATAGACCACGAAGGTAGCAAAGCAGCCCCAACGGCGCAGCCGACCCGCTACCGCCCCGTGCCCCGCAGCCGCGCCACCACCGCTTCAAAATAGGTGGCCCGCAGGTAGGCCAGCTTGGCCTTGCCCACGCGGCGGGCTTCGAGCAGGCCCAACCCGTTTGCGCGGCCCAACTGCTGGTCGAGCGCGTAAAGCAGCTGTTGCAACGACCGGGGCAGGTTGTAGCTGAAACGCCAGCGCTCGGCCCCGCTGGCCCATTCGAAATACCGCGCCGTTTGCCGCCGTTGCTGCCGCGCTACCTGCCACAGCACCCGTGTCTCAACCCCCAGCGGCAACGGCCGACGGCGTAGCTCGGTCCAGTAATAATAGTGTTCGTTCACTTGGCGCAGCAAGTCCGCCGCCGGGGTATCCTGCACGTAGGCAGCCAATGTTTCGGCCGGAATTTCGGACAAGGCAGGCGTACCAGGGGGCGCTTCGGGCAAGCTCATGCCCAAAGGTAAGTAATTCAGTCAAAAAACTGCTAATTGCTTTTGATTACAGCGAAAGAACAGTTGCCTGAGGCCAGAAAAGCAATTTAGAACCAATTTGACAGGTGTCACGAAGGTGTGACGTTTGCCACAACCTATCAATTCCGGCTGAAATTGACAGGTTGTGTGTGCAGCAACAACCCGTTGCCCCAGGGCACCAGCCCCGCTCCGTTTCATCCGTTAAACCCGCTTGAACCGGCGGTCAAATTTTCGCCAGGCTCTTGAAAAACCCGTCCTGGTACGACTTGCCAATCGGCACGAAGTGCCCGTCTTTCAGGTTCGCCGTGTTGTCTTCAATGGACTCGATGTGCTGGGTGTTGAGCAGGTAGCTGCGATGAACGCGCACGAAGTTGGGGAAGGGCGTGAGCCGCGTTTCGAGGCCCTTGAGGGTGGTGTAAACGATGTACTTGTGCTTGGGCGTGACGATGTTCACGTAGTCCGAAAGCGCCTCGACGTACAGCACGTCGTCGAAGTTGATGCGCACCATGCGGCTGTTTACCTTCACAAAAAGGTCGGCGCTGGCCGGAATTTCGGGCGCGGCGGCGGGGGCCGCGCCGGGGGCCGCGCCGGGGCGGGCGGCGGGCTGCAGGCGCTGCATCACGCGCTGCACGGCCTGCGTGAAACGGGCAAACTCGAAGGGCTTGACGAGGTAGTCGGCCACGCGCAGCTCGAAGGCATCGACGGCAAAATCGCTGCGGGCGGTGGTGATGATGACCTCGGGCGGGTCGGCCAGGACGCGCAACAATTCGAGGCCGTTGAGGTGGGGCATCTCGATGTCCAGAAACAGCAAATCCACCTTCTTTTCCTTGCGGAAATACGTGAGGCCGGCGATGCCATCGACCAGCGAAGCCTCCAGCTTCAGCTCGGGCATGAGGCTGATGTAGTGCTCCAGGGTCAGGCGGTTTATTTCGTCATCGTCAATAATGGCGCAAGTGAGCATAATAAGGGGGTGAGGGAAAAATAAGGGAGCGATGAAGCAACGGGGCGAGCTATTTACTTCCAAACAAAGCTACACCGCCTCCCATAACCAGCGCGTTATTTTTCAGTCACCACAGCACTGGCCGCCGGTCGGCGGCAACGGGCGTTGGCTTGGTTGGGCGGGTGGCCAGGGGGTTGGGCTGCTCTCAACCGTCGTTCTTCTTAGGTTTTAGCGTCGTTTCCGGCCCGTGTTGCGGCCGTGCGCAAGCAGTGCCCGACGCCTGGCCGGCGGCGCTGCGAACGCGGATTGCGCCGCTGCGCCCTTGCATTCGCAGCGCCTATTCTGGCCCGCCCACCAGCTCCGCGGCCAGTTGCTGCACGGCGGCGGTGGCGTAGTCGGCCTCGGTTTGGATGAGGGGCATGAGGCGGGCCATGATGCCGTCCTGCCGCTGCCCGTTGGCCCAGGCCTGGGCGTAGGGCGTGTGCGAAAACGTGACCTGGGAGTAAAGCGGTGTCCAGCGGCCGGGGAATTGGGCCGCGATTTTGGCTTCGATTTTCTTTTGCAGCAGAAAGCGCGGGTCGGCCACGCGGTCGCGCATTTCCACGAAGTTGTACACCGCCAGGTCGGCCATGGCGTCGGCATTGGGCTTGCGCTGCTGCTGAAATTCGGCCATCACCTGGGGCCAGTTGTGGTCGCCGTGCGCGTCGAGGAGCTGGTTGAGGACGGTGCAGTCTTCGAAGCCCGCGTTCATGCCCTGGCCGTAAAAGGGCACGATGGCGTGGGAGGCATCGCCGAGCAGCAGCACGTCGTCGGCGAATTTCCAGGGGTAGCAGCGGATGGTGACGAGCGAGGCCGTGGGGTTGGCGGCGTAGTCGGCCAGCAGGTTGGGCATGAGCGGCAGGGCATCGGCAAACTCGGCCTCAAAAAATGCCTGCACTTTCTCGGGCGTGTCGAGGGCGGCAAACGACTCCGGCCCCTCAAACGGAAAGTAGAGCGTGGCGTTGAAGGAGCCGTCGAGGTTGGGCAGCGCAATCATCATGAAGCGCCCGCGGGGCCAGATGTGGAGCGCGTGTTTTTCGAGGGCCCAGGTGCCGCCGGGGCCGGCTTCGATGGTCAGCTCTTTGTAGCCGTAATCGAGAAAATCCTGCGAGTAGTCGTAGCGGTCGGTGCGTTGCAGGGCGCTGCGCACCACCGAAAACGCGCCGTCGGTGCCGAAGAGGCGGGTGTAGCCGGCCGTGTGCGCGTGGCCGGTGGCGGCATCGCGCAGGTGGAGCTGCCGGGCGGCCAGGTCGAGGTGCTGGCACTGCTGGCCGAAGCTGATGTGGACGTTCGGCTCGGCCTCGGCCAGCGTGAGCAGGGTGCGGTTGAGGTGGCCGCGGTTGACGGAGTAAATGGCCTGCCCGGCCTGCCCGTAGGGCTGCTCGGTGAGGTGGCCGGCCTTGTCGTGCATCACGCGGTGCGTCATGGCAATGCCGACTTCGCGGATGGTGGCGGCCACGCCCACGCCTTCGAGCGCCCGCCAGCCCCGGTCGCTGAGGGCGAGGTTGATGCTGCGGCCTTCCTGGAAGCCGCTGCGGCGCGGGTCGGGGCGGCGTTCGAGCACCTGCACGGCGTGGCCGCGCCGGGCCAGGTAAAGCGAAAGGAGCGAGCCGACGAGGCCGGCCCCCATCACGGTGAGCGGCGCGGCGGCGGCACCGGAAACGGCCGCAGCCGGAGAAGCGGAAACAGTAGTCATGGGCATGAAAAAGTGGGAGCCCCGCCCGGCCCGGCGAAGCTACTACCGGCCCGCCGAACGATTTGCCCAACCCCGCCGGGCACCGCCGCCCCGAAACCAATTTCTTGCACAGTGGATGGTGGGCATTTGACGCACCTAACGGCCCGGTGCGAGAGGAAATTACAATCACGCATGAGCGGATATTGCGCCGCCGGTGCTACGTTTGTGCTTCACCAACCCAACCCAACTCCTGTATGCAAAAAATTTACTTCTTTCTGGTGCTGCTGTTGGCTTGCACCGGGGCGCTCACGGTGCGGGCGCAATCGGCCGAAACGCCCATTAGCGGCACCATTACCTCCGACGGCGGCGTGCCGCTTGCCGGGGCCACGGCCTTCCTCAAGGGCACCTACACCGGCACCGGCACCAACGAGGAAGGCGTGTTTATTCTGAAAGGAAATTTCAGCAAAGGGCCGGTAGTGCTGGTGGTGTCGTTCGTGGGGTTCGAGACCCAGGAAATCACCCTGGCCGCGCCCGACAACGCGTTGCAAATTATTCTTAAGCCCAGCGTCATGCTCGATGCCGTGGTGGTGGCGGCCTCCCGCGTGGAGGAAAACATCGGGCAGGTGCCCGTGACGGTGGAGAAGCTCGACCAGCGGCAGATTGGGCAGCTTACGACCACCGACGTGGTGGCCGGCCTGGCCCGCTTCAAAGGCATCGACGTGAGCGCCTCGAGTATGCTCACGACCACCTTCAGCACCCGCGCCTTCAACTCCTCGCGCTCGGAGCGCGTCATTCAGCTCGCTGATTACATGGACACGCAACTGCCCAGCCTGAGCAGCAACTTCGGCAACCTGCTCGGTACGCCCATCCTCGACGTGGGCAGCATCGAAGTAGTCCACGGCCCGGCCTCGGCCCTGTACGGGGCCAACGCCTTCAACGGCGTACTGCTGACCAACTCGCGCGATGCCTTCTCGGACCCCGGCCTGACCGTGCGCCTGCGCGGCGGCAACCGCAGCCTGCTCGACGGGCAAATCCGCTATGCCGTGAAAATCGGCGACCGGGTGGCCTTCAAGCTCTCGGGCGGGGCCGTGCGGGCCGATGATTTTCTGGCCGATAACCAGAGCGCCACCAACAAGCTGATTGAGCCGAGTAACAATGAGGCTGGTTCGGCTTTGGGCTACGATGCGGTGAGCCGGTTTGGCGACGCGGGCGCCTACACGTTTCCGCAGGCCACTGCTGCCATCCCGGCCCCTAAATTTCCGGGTACGCCGGTGCCGGTGCCGGTTGAATTGCAGGGCAAAACCCTGTTTTTACCGGGCTTCACCGAAACGGATTTGGTAGCGGGCGACAACAAAACGCATTCCTACAAAGTGGCTCCCAGCGTGTCGGTGCTGCTGACGGATAAACTCAAGGCCACGGCCGACTACAAGTACACCGAAGCCACTACCACTTACCAGAGCGCCAGCCGCTACCGCTTCGTAAACAGCGGGGCGCACCAGGCGCGGCTGCAACTCGAAGGGCGCAACTGGTTCGTGCGGGGTTTCACAACCCAGGATTTTTCGGGGCAGCGCGGCATTGGGGCCTACAACCTGGGCATTTTGGGCGGGTTGATGCAACAACAGCCCATCGCGCCCGGCTCGGCCGTGAGCTACGGAGCCAGCTATGTGGGTGCCTACCTACCCGTTTTGATTGGGCAGTTGGGAATGGGGCAGTCGGTGAATGCAGCCACAAATCTTGCCGCCGCCGCCGCCGATTCCAAGCGCCTGACCCCCGGCACCGATGCCTTCAACGCTACCCGCGACCGCCTCGTGAACGAGGCGGGCCTCAGCCCCAGCGGCCAGGCCCTGGGGGCCCGCGTGGTGCTGCGCTCCATCATGAACGAGGGCAGCGCCCAGTACAACTTCAAGCGCGAGTTTGCCGACATTGTGGTGGGCGGTGCCTACCGGCAGTTTTTGCTGGGGTCGGACGGGACGCTGTTTCGCGACAGCAAGGACGGCGAGCGCATCGCCAACAACGAGTTTGGGGCCTACGCCCAAATCAGTAAGACGCTGCTCGACGACCGCCTGAAGCTGGCCGTGGCCGGCCGGGTCGATAATTTCAAGAACTTCGGCACCGCCTTTTCGCCCCGTGCTTCGGCCGTGTACTCGCTCGGGGCCGACAAGCAGCATAACTTCCGGGCCAGCTTCTCGCGGGCCTTCCGCGCCCCGACGCAGAACGACCAGTACATCAAGCTCGACGTGGGCCGCGCCATCCTGTTGGGCAACGTGGACAACGGGTTTCTGGGCTACACCACGAGGGTAGCTACTGCCATCAGGGACAACCCCGCCCAACTGTCCCCCACCAACGAACCGGCCTTACAAACCACACTGAACGCCTTCGCCTACCGGGCCGACAAACTAAAACTGGAAGAAGTGAACACCATCGAAATAGGCTACCGCGCCCAGCTTACCAAAGCATTTTTCGTGGATTTTGACTACTACCATAACAACTACAACAACTTCATCGCCACCCAGAACTTCATTGGCAACACCGATGGCTCGGCCCCGACCGCTGCGCAGATGCGGATGGAGTTTTTGGCCCCTAACCCCGTCACTGGCCCTTTCCGTGACGGTGCCCGCAGTACCCGCACTATCCAGGTGGCCGCCAACGTCGACCAGCAGGTGCAGAGCCAGGGCGCGGGCCTCACCCTGGGCTACACCGTGTCGCCGGCCCTGACGCTGCTGGGCAACTACAGCTTCAACCAGCTCATCACGACCGATTTCGAGGAAGGCACCCAGTCGTTCTTCAACACGCCCAAGCACAAGTTCAACCTGGGCTTCGACGGGCGGGCGCTGGAGCAGAAGCTGAGCTACAACGTCAATTACCGCTGGGCCGATAGCTACCTCTACGAAAGCACCTTCGCCACCGGCGAGCTGCCCGTGGCCCAAACCGTGGATGCCCAGCTCGGCTACACCATCAAAGCCGCCCACACCACGCTGCAAGCCGGCGTGAGCAACCTCTTCGATGCCGCAAACTTCCAGGTGTACGGCGCGCCCAGCATGGGCCGCCTGGGCTACGTAGGCTTGTTGTTTGACTTGAAGTAAGAAACGAGTAGCGCGGGTTTTCAA
>JANYFQ010000183.1 GCA_025362615.1 Hymenobacter sp.
CGCGGAAAAAAGCCTGGGGAAGTCCCCAACGGCCTCCCAGCAGCGCGGGCGGGGTGAGTGGATGTCCACGCTGCCTGCCTGGTGGCGCAGGCGCAAGCAAGGGAAGCGGCCGGCCTACCGCGCCGCTACGGGCGGGCGACGGTAGGCGGCCAGGCCGGCTTCTAGAAAGGCAGCAAACTGGTCGGCATCGGCTTCGTAGGCCATGGGCGGGGCCAGGGCGTGGGCGCGGTCGGCGGGTTGGCGGGGGTCGAGCAGGGCGTAGAGGGGCTGGGCGTTGCCCTGGAAATTGGTCAGTTGCAGGTCGGCGTTTTGCTTGCCGAGGGTGGTTTTCTGCTGGCCGTCGCGGGGCGAGGTGTACCACTGGGCCGGGGGCAGCTCGGTTTTGTCGTCCACGTAGAGGGCCACCACCACGTAGTCGTCGCGCAGGTGGGCCAGCACGCGGGGGTCGGCCCAGACGGTGGCTTCCATTTTGCGGCAGTTCACGCAGGCGTGGCCCGTGAAGTCCACGAACAGCGGCTTGCCCTGGGCGCGGGCTCAGCGGCGGGCCTGTTCAAGGTCGAAGTAGCCGCTCAGGTTGTGGGGCAGCTCCAGAAAGTTGGCGTGGCGCGGGGCTTCGCAGAGCGGGTTGGCGGGTGGGCGGGTTGGTGAGGCGGCGGATTGGGCGGAGGCGGCCACGGTGAAATCGTGCTTGCTTTGGGGCGGCAGGTAGCCGGCCAGCAGCGGCAGCGGCGCCCCGAACAGGCCCGGCACCAGGTACACCATGAAGCTAAAGGCCAGCACGGCCATCAGCAGCCGGCCCACGCTGAGGTGGCCCAGGTCGGCCGAGTCGTGCGAGAGGCGGTACTTGCCCAGCAAATACAGCCCCAGCAGCCCGGCCAGCACAATCCAGAGCACGAGGTAGAGGTCGCGGGGCAGCAGGTTCCAATGGTAAGCGAGGTCGGCCATGCTCAGGAATTTAAGGGCCAGGCCCAGCTCCACGAAGCCCATCACCACCTTCACCGTGTTCAACCAGCCGCCCGAGCGGGGCAGGCTTTTGAGCCACGCCGGAAACACGGCAAACAGCGTGAAGGGCAGCGCAAACGCTAGCGAAAAGCCCAGCATGCCGACGATGGGCGTAATCCGTTCGCCCCGCGCGGCCATGCTCAGGATGCTGCCCACGATGGGCGCGGTGCACGAAAACGACACCACCACCAGCGTGAGGGCCATAAAGAAGATTCCGGCCCAGCCGCCCTTATCGGCCTGCGCATCCACCGAATTCACAATCTGGTGGGGCAGCGTGATTTCAAACAACCCCAGAAACGAAAGGCCGAACACCACGAAAACCACGAAAAAAATCAGGTTAGGCAGCCAGTGCGTGGCAATGAGATTCGGCCCATCCTCGCCCAGCAGCACCGACACGAGCACGCCCATCAGCACGTAGATGCCGATGATGCTGGCCCCGTAAACGAGGGCCTTGAAGATGCCGCGCTGCCGGCTGTCGTTGCCGCTGGTGAAGAGCGAAACCGTCATGGGCACCATCGGGAACACGCAGGGCGTGACCAGCGCGGCCAGCCCGAAGGTAAAGGCCAGCAGCGCGAATGCCCACAGGCCCCCGGCTTTGTTCACGGGGTCGGGCGCGAGGGCAACGCCGGCCACGGCGGGCGCGGGGGCTGCTTTGGCCGTGTTGCCTTCGGCCGTAGCAGTTGCCGTAGCAGTTGCCGGCGCGTCAGTCAAAGCGGGCGAAGTATCCGGAGCCGCCGTAGCGGCGGGAGTAGCTGCCGTTGTAGCCGGAGCTGCGGGCGTAACCGTAGCAGCCGGCGCGGCCGCAACCGCTGTTTTGGCTAGTACGGCGGGCGGCGGCACGGCCCCGGTAGCTTTGGCGGGCACCGCCGCGCCGGTCACATTCAGCGGCCCAAATTTCAGGGTTTCGTTGCCGGGCACGCACTTGCCGTCCACAGTGGTGCAGCTTTGGTAATCGGCATCGGCCGCGATACTTAGCGGGCCGGGCTGGAGGACCTTGATGCGCTGGCGTATCTGCCCGGTTTTTTCCCAGAAGGCCACTTCGCCCTTGAACACCTCGTCCTGCTCGT
>JANYFQ010000094.1 GCA_025362615.1 Hymenobacter sp.
GTTCGTGGCATTGGTCAGCGTCACGGTGGGGTTGGCGGCGGTGGCGCTGCTCAAGCCGGCCAGGGCCAGGGGCGAGGAGGCCGTCCACAAGTACGTGGTGCTGGCGGCGGGCACCGCGCCCAGCGGCCGGGTTTCACCCGAGCAGAAGGCTAGGTCTGGGCCAGTCGTGGGGCGGCCTTTGGGGTTGATGGTCACGGTCACGCTGGCCGAATCGGCGCACAACGCGCCGGGGAACGTGCTGGTGGCCCGCACCTGGTAGCGGACGGTGCGCGGCGCAGTGCCGTTGTTGTTCAGTGTCAGGGTCGGGCTGGCCGCCGTGGCGCTGTTCAGGCCGGTGGCCGGGGTCCACAAGTAGGTGGTATTGGCTTGGCCCGGCGCGCCGAGCGTTAGGGCCTGGCCCGAGCAAGTGGTGCGCGTGGCTGGGCCAGCATTGGCCACGCCGCGCGGGTTCACCGTCACGCGCACGGTGGCAACCGAGTCGCAGCTTGCGCCGGCGAAGGTGCTGGTGGCCGTGAGCGTGTAGGTGTAGGTGATGGCGGCGGCCGTGGCGTTGGCCAGCGTCACGGTGGGGTTGGCGGCCGTGGCGCTGCTCAAGCCGGCCAGGGCTGTGGGTGAAGTAGCCGTCCACAAGTACGTGGTGCTGGCGGCGGGCACCGCGCCCAGCGGCCGGGTTTCACCCGAACAGAACGTCAGCGCCGGCCCCGTGGTGGGGCGGCCTTTGGGGTTCACCGTCAGCGTCACCGTGGCCGAATCGGCGCAGGCCGCCCCCGGAAACCGGCTGGTGGCTTTGAGTTGGTACGTGACCGTGAACGGCACCGTGCCGTTGTTGCTGAGCGTGGCCGTGGGGTTGGCCGCCGTCGTGCTGCTCAGGCCCGCCAGGGCCGAAGCCGGGGTTGCCGTCCACTGGTAAATCGTGTTGGCATCGGCGGCGCGGCCAATGGCCTGTGGCTGCCGGGCGCACACCGTGAAGGCCGGCGTGGGCAGCGCGGCCCGCCCGCGCGGGTTGATGGTCACAACCACCGTACCCGAAGCCGTGCAACTACCCAGGCTGGCCGGGTTGGTCACGTTCAGGGTGTAGGTGGTGCTGACGGGGTTCGGGCTGGTGTTGGTGCCCGTCACGGTGGGGGTGGGGCTGCTGGGGTTGCTCAGGCCCGTGGTCGGAGTCCAGGCGTAGGTAGCGCCGGGCACGGGCACCGCGCCGAAGCCCAGCGTCCGGCTGTCGCCGGAGCAGAAGGTCAGGGCCGGGCCGGGCGTGGCCACGGCGGCGGGGTTAAGGGTCACGGCCACCGAGGCAGTGTCCGTGCAGCCCAGGGCGGTACGGGCCGTGACGAGGTAACGAATGACTTGGTTGGCACCCGTGGTGTTGGTCAGCGTCAGGGTCGGGTTGGCGGCCGAAGCGTTGCTGAGGCCGGTGGTGGGCGTCCAGGCATAGGTTTGGCCAGCCACGGGCGTAGTTGTGCCCAGCGTGGTGGGCAGGCCCGAGCAAACCGACCGGGCCGGGCCGGCCACGGCCACGGCGGCCGGGTTCACCGTCACCACCACGCTGCTCGTGCTAAAGCAGCTTTGGGCGTTGGTCACGGTCAGGGTATAGGTCAGCACGAAGGGCGTACTGCCCTGCTGCGGGGCCGTGAGCACCGGGTTGGGGCTGCTGAAGCTGCTGAGGGCCGCCAGGGCCGAGGCGGGGTTGGCCGTCCAGACGTAGGTGTAGCCGGGCACGGCGGGCTGGCCATCGCCGAGCGTTGTCTGGTTGCGGGCGCACACGGCCCGGTTGGTGCCGGCGTTGGCCACCGGCACGGGGTTGATGGTGATGCTGGCCGTGGCCGTGCTCCCGCAGGTGGTGGCGGGGTTGGTCACGGTGGCCGTCACCACGTAAGTGGCCGGCACCGTCAGCACCGGGAAGCTGGCCGTGGCCGTGCCGCCGCTGGGGGCCGAAAAGCTCACGCCCGCCGCCGGGCTGGCCGTGAATACCACCGTGCCCACGTTGGTGGCCGCGCCCACGGTGGCCGTGTTGGCGCACAGGGTTTGGGCCGGGCCGGCGCTGGCGGTGGGCAACGGGTTCACCGTCACGTTGGTTGTAGTCGAGCTGGTGCAACCGGTGGCCGTATTGGTAGCCACCAGCGTGTAGGTAAAAATGCCGGGGGTGCTCAGTGTCAGCGTACTCACGGCACTCGTAGGCGAGGCCAGGCCGGTGGTAGGGGTCCACTGGTAAGTCAGGCCGATGGGCTGCGAGATGTCGCCGGCCAGCGTCACGGTGCCGCCCGCGCACAGCGCCAGGGGCGCAATGGTGAGCAGCACGGGCCGGGCGTTGATAGTCACGAACACCGAGTCGTCGGCCGTGCAGGGCACGCCCGAGGCGTTGGGCAGCGAGGCCGTCACGAGGTAGCGGAACACGCCGGGCGTGGCCAGCGTCAGCGTCGGCTGGGCCACGTTCGGGTCGTTGAGGCCCGTGGTGGGCCGCCAGCGGTAGGTAGTGCCGGCCACGCCGGGGGTGCCGAGCTGCGTTGGTTCGTTGGTACACACGGCCCGGTTGGGGCCGGCATCGGGGGTGGGGGCGGGGTTCACCGTCACGGTCACGCTGCTGGTCGAGAAGCAGCCGGGGCTGCTGGTGGCCGTCAGCGTGAAGGTGGTCGTGGCCGTGCCGCTAAACGTGGGCTGCGCGACGGTGGCGCTGCTCAGGCCGGTGGCAGGTGTCCAGGCATAGGTCACGCCCGTCACGCCAAGGGTGCCGAGTACGGTGGTCGCGCCCGCGCAAATGCTGCGGCTGGCCCCGGCGTTGGCCACGGGCGGCGATGTCACCGTCACCGTGGTGCTGGCCTGGGTGTTGCACACGCCGTCGGCGGTGGTACCCGTCACGGTGTAAACAGTAGTAGCCGTGGGCGACACCGTGATGGTAGCCCCCGTGAAGTTGCCGCCGGTGCTCGCCGTCCAGGTGTAGGTCAGGCCCGCCGTGGCCGAGGTCACGCTCAGCGTCGTGCTCAGGCCCCGGCACAGAATGGGGCTGGCCGCCGTGGCCGTCAGCGTGCCCACCGGGCGCACATCGATGGCCCGGCTCACCGAGTCCGACAAACAGCCGAAGCGCGACACGTTTTTGAGCGACACAAACCGCGCCCCCGCCGTGCTGGCCCACTGCACGCTCACGCTGGCAGTGCCTTGCCCGGCCGTGATGGTGCCGCCGCTCACGCGCCAGCGGTAGCCCTGCGGCGGCGTTGGCCCCTGGGCGGTGTAAGTGCGCGTCACGCCGGGGTTGCAAATCACGTTGTCGCCGGCAATGGCCGTGGGCGGCGGGGTTTTGGTGACGGTTACTTGGAACACGTCGGCTACCGTCTTGCGCTTGCAATCCTGGTTGGTAGCTGTCACCAGAATATCGTAGGGCGTACTGCGGGCATCGCCACAGCGCGAGTTGAGCTGAAAATTGCCGCCGGCCGCGCCGGTGCCGGTCACGCTCACGCTGCCGGTAGTGCCGCCCGCTGTGCCGGGGTTGCCGTTGTAGGTGGCATCGTAGCGCCCGCCCGGGCCGTCGAGCAGGGCGCTGCTCACCCGTACCCGCACGTCAATGTTGTTTGGGTTAGTCGTGACTTGAATGGGAAACGTCAGCGGCTGTCCCTCCTCAATGGAATAGTTACGGGGCAAGGTGCCCAACGCGGGCAGCGCCGGGCTGCCCCCCGCCGGACAGTTGCGCACCACCAATTGAATGTCGCGCCTAGTACGTCCTACCAGTTCTTCTATGCCGTTGGTGGTGCGGTACTCGTTCACGTCCACGGCCACCACGTAAGAGCCGGTGTTCTGCACCGAATAGCGACTAAGTCCCGTGTTGGCATTGACGGTCGAAAGATTGCCTGCGGCAGGACCAAACGGTTGCCCCGCGCTGAAACCCGCCGGATAAACAATAGTCGGCGGATTGGGGACGAAGGTATTCGGCGGTTGCCCGTAATTGCCGGCAAAGGGGGTGCCGAGGGAGTAAGTCAGCCGGTCGCCGTCGGCATCCACGGCGTTGTTGATGATGAGGGTGGTATCGCCCCGGCAAATCACGGCCACGGCCGTGTCGGCGAAAGTGGGCGACGAGTTTGGCTTGGTCGGCGGGGCCATGTCGCTGAAAATCGTCATGTTGCCCGTGCCACCACCACCGCCCTGAGGCACGATGTTGGCGATGCCGTTGTTGCGGGCCGCGTCCGACCAGAAAGCGTAGTAGCCATCAAAGGTCAGCGGCAACTCTACCACGTCGGTGTAGGTGGCCAACCAAACCGGCGACGGCGGCGTGACACCGGGGCAGTTGGGCGGGCGCGGCGTGGCAAGTCCCCCCGTCGTTTTGTTGAAGTTGTACACCCCGATTCGGGTGCCGTCTTTTAAATAGAATCCGATGGCCACCTGGGGCCGCCCGGTGGGCACGTTAGAAAAATTGGGGTTGCAGCCGATGGGTTGCGTGGTGCTGCCCGGATTGCACGGAAATCTATCAGTATCGTTGTTGAGGTAAATGCCCAGCGTCACCTGATAGCGAAACGGCGTGGGCACTGTCTCAAACTGACCAGTTGCAGCGTTTAAAATAGTTACCGTGCCCGTGCCGTTGGCATCCAGGTAGCGGTAAGATAGTTCACCGCCGAGCAGGTGAGTAGCATTGGCCCGCTGGGTGCCCAGCGTCAGGAGCGTGAGCAGCAGCAGGGCCAGCCCGCTCAGTCGGCGCAGTAAGGGTGTGTGCATAAAGTGGAAATTGGAAAGGGGAAAACGGAAAATAAGTGGGCCGGAAACGACGGTTCGCCCCCGGCTCACGCAAAAAAACAAAATCAATTAAACAACCAAAACCCTACTCCCGCACCACGCGCCGCACGGCGGCGCGGCCGGCCGCGTCGGTGAGGCGCAGCACGTACACGCCGGGCGGCAGGGCGCTCAGGTCGAGGGCGGCGGGAGTGCCGGGGGCCAGGCGCAGGCGGGTTTGGAGCAGCGTGGCGCCCAGCAGGTTCTGCACGGCCACGGCGTAAGAGCCGGCGGCGGCGGCATCGGTCAGCGTCAGGGCCAGGCGGCCGTCGGGCGTGGGGTTGGGGTAGATGCCCAGGGCCGGCAGGGCATCGGCGGCGCGGGTGCCGAGAATTTCGGGCAGGATATTGACCGTGTAGTCTTCCACTTCGGCGTTCTGGATGTTTTGGGCGCAGGGGTTGGGCGGGTTGTTGGTCACGGCCACCACCACGCGCATCCGGGTTTGCCCCGTCATCACGAAGCCAGCCGGCGCACCGGGCACCGTGAGCGGCACCGTGAAAGGAATGGCCTGCGATGCCTGCCCGTTGGTGGACTGCACACTAAAAACCCGCTCGTCGCCGCCCGGCGAGTTGTCGAACACGCCGTCGCGGTTGTAGTCAATCCAGGCAACGGTGCGGTGGGTAAAGCCCGTGTTGGCGATGGCCGTGAGGGTGTGCGTCTGGCTCACGCGCAGGTTGATGGTTTGGGCCGTGTAGTTGCCGTAGCCGCCAGCGGCGTTGGCGGGGGTGCCGCGGTAGGTAAAGGGCACGTACACCGGGCCGCCGGGGGCAGTGGCGGCGGCCGTCACCCCCAGCAGGTCGAGAAAGAAAGGGCTGACTTGCGGCCCGCCCGGCCCGCCGCCGCCGCCCGAGCCGTTGGCGGCGCAGTACGTCAGGCACGGCACCTGAATAACGAAGTTGGGCTGCGAGGTTGGGGTCGAGCCGTTGGCGTTGGTGGCCGTCAGGCTCACGGTGTAGGTGCCGGAGGCGGCGTACTGGTGCGAGGGGTTGGGGGCGGTGCTGGTGAGGCCGTCGCCGAAGTTCCAGAGGTAGGCCGTGGGGTTGCCCGTGGCCTGGCTCGTGAACTGGATGGGGTTCACGCAGGCCCCGGCCACGTAGTCCGACGTGAACGATACCATCGGCGGGGCCGTGTCGGGCAGGGCCGTGATGGTATAATCTTCGGCCTGCCCGCTTTGCAGGGCGCAGGCCGTGGGGTTGGTGCCGCCGCCGTCGCTCACCACGCGCAGGCGCAGGGGCTGGTTGAGGTTGGTAGCAGCGGGCAGCGTGAGGTTGCCGGCCGGGGTGCCCGTGGCCAGGGCCTGAAACACGATTTCAGTGGCCGTAAAAATCCCGTCGTTGTTCAGGTCGAGGTACACCCGCGTGTCCTGGTTGGCGGTGGCGGGGCTGGCCAGGTCGATGGTGAGGGGGTAGGGGCGGCCCACGAGCAACGTGGCCCGCTGGGTGCAGGTGAAGTCCTGGTAGCCGCCGGCGGCCCCGGTCGAGGCGTTGTCAACCGAACCCGTTGCGCCCGCCGTGCCCAGCCGGAAACGCACCGGCCCGTAGGCCCCCAGCGGCGAGCTGGCCACCGGCCGGCAGGCCGCCGCCACGGGCACCGCGTTGTTGTAGGTGATGGTGGTGGCGGTGCTGGTGCTGGTGCCAACGGCGTTGGTCACGGTCAGCGTTACGTTGTAGGTACCGGGCGTGGGGTAGCAGTAGCGCGGGTTCTGGGTGCTGTTGAGCGGGCCGGGCGCTACGCCGTCGCCGAAGTTCCAGCTCCAGCTCGTGGGCACGTTCTGGCTGGCATCGGCAAACTGCACGCAGCCGTCGCAGGTAAGGGCCGTGCTGGCCGTGAAGGCGGCGGTGGGCGGGCTGCTGTTGGTGCCCAGCGTCACGGCGTAGTCTTCGCACTGCGAGTACTGGGGCGTAGAGCAGGCAGTGGGCAGGGGCACACTCACGAAATCGGAGTTGATGCGCAGCCGCAGCGGCACGCCCGTCACGGCCGTGCCCGGCACCGTGAAGCTAACGGTGTGGATGCGGTAGGGGTTGGCACCGCCCGCCGGGGCCGGGGCCACGGGCATCACCAGTTCGTTGGCCCCATTGAAGGAGCCATCGTTATTATAGTCAATCCAGGCCCCGGTGTTTTCGCCGCCGCTGGCCCCCGCCAGGGCCGTGCTGCCCGCCGTGACGCTGAGCGTGTAGCTGCGCCCCACCACCAGCGCCGCCTGCTGGGTGGCGCTATAATCCTGGTAGCCATCGGCGTAGCCCGCCGTGGTGTTGTTGATGCTGCCGAGCGTGACGTTGGTAATGCCCAGCAAAGCAAAACGGGCATTGGCGTTGGTGGCCGCACCGGGCGTACACGAAGCCGGCACCGGCGACTGGGCATTGGCGGTGTTGGCCGCCGCACCGGCCAGCAGCAGCGCACCGGCCAGCCGGCGCATTTCCAAGCGTAAAGAAGGGGTCATAAAATCAAAATGAAAAAGAAAGAGAAGGCTTTGCCCGCCTAAAAGTAAGGCGCAATCGGAGGATGATGCCGCCGGCCCGGCCCGTTAAGGTGCCCTGCCAGCGTCAGAATCAAATATTCGAGCGGGCAAAACGCCGCCGGGCGTTCCGCCCGTTGCAGACTGCCGTTTGCTGTTAAAGTTTAAGCCCCGGTGCAAAAATCGGGCCGCTGCCGGCCGTAAATTTGCCGCATGGCTGATTTTCTCCCCGCCCCGCCCGCCCCGGTCGTCTTCATTACTGGTGGTACTTCCGGCATCGGCCGGGCCTGTGCGCTCGTGTTTGGCCGCGCCGGCTACCGCGTGGCCCTCACCGGGCGCGACGCGGCCCGCCTCGCCGCCGCCGCCGCCGAACTCGCCGCCGCCGGCATTGCCCACCTCTCCCTGCAAGCCGACGTGGCCGATGCCGCCCAGGCCACCCAGGCCGTGACCGACGCGCTGGCCCACTTCGGCCGCCTCGACGTGCTGCTCAACAACGCCGGCATCTCCATGCGGGCCCGGTTTCAGGATGCCGACGTGTCGGTCATCGAACGCCTCATGCAAACCAACTTTTTTGGCACCGTGTACACCACCAAGGCCGCGCTGCCGGCGCTGCTGGCCAGCCGGGGCAGCATCGTGGGCATCAGCAGCATTGCCGGCTACCGGGGGTTGCCGGGCCGCACGGGCTACTCGGCCTCCAAGTTTGCCCTGAACGGTTTTTTAGAGGCGTTGCGGACGGAATTAGTGGAGCAGCACGTCCACGTCCTCACCGCCGCGCCCGGCTTCACGGCCTCCAATATCCGGGCCGTGGCCCTGGCCGCCGACGGCACCCCGCAAGGCGAGTCGCCCCGCGACGAGGCCGCCATGATGACCTCCGAAGCCGTGGCCGAAGCCCTGCTAACGGCCGTGCGCCAGCGGCGGCGGAGTTTGGTTTTGACCGGCCAGGGCCGGCTCACGGTGTTCCTCAACAAGTGGTTGCCGGGCCTGACGGACCGGTTAGTGCTGAACCACTTCAAGAAGGAGGGGTAAGCTTTGTCAATGAGTGGATGAGTGAATGAGCGAGTGAGTGAATTAATAGTCTGGCAACGCGAGGGAAAGCACTGCCAACTACTAATTCACTCACTCGCTCATTCACTCACTTCACCGCCGCCGCCATCCGCACCGCCTCGTACAAATTCACCACCCCGCCCGTGCTCGAAAGCGTGGCAAAATCGGCTTTCTTTTTCTCGCCCGGCACCTCCACCAGCGTGTGGTGTACGGTGGCCGAACGGCGAATAATGTCCTTGAGCTGCACGGCGGTGAGCTGGGGGAAGTAGGCTTTGAGCGTGGCGGCCACGCCGGCCGTGACGGGCGCGGCCATGCTCGTGCCGCTTTCGTTGCCGTAGGTGCTGCCGGGCAGGGTGCTGTAAATGTCCACGCCGGGGGCGAAAACGTCCACCTGCTCCTTATTGTAGTTGCTGAAATCGGCCACCAGCCGCAGGTCGTCGGTGGGGCCGCTGGCGCCCACGGTCAGCAGGTTGGCGAAGGGCTGGCCGGCCAGGGTGCGGGCCGCCGGGTAGTGCGGCACGGCGGCCAGGTCGTCGTCCTCGTTGCCGGCGGCGTGGACGAGCAGCACGTTTTTGCTGGCCGCGTACAGAAACGCCGCCTCCACGGCCGGGCGCTGGGCCGAGAGTTCCTTGCCGAAGCTCATGTTGATGATGCTGGCCCCGTTGTCGGCGGCGTAGCGGATGGCCAGGGCCACGTCCTTGTCGCGCTCGTCGCCGTCGGGCACGGCCCGCAGCGTCATAATCTGCACCGGGGCGGGGGCAATGCCCTGCACGCCGAGGCCGTTGTCGCGCACCGCCGCGATGATGCCCGCCACGTGGGTGCCGTGCAGCGGGTCGGGGCCGTGGAGGTCGGCGTTGCCGTAGCCGCGCTGCGTGAGGTCGTCGGGGTTGTCTTTTACGATGTCGGCGCGGGGGTTGTAGTCGAGGCGGAGCTGGTAGCCCAGGGCGGTGGCGTTTTGCTCGACGCCGGCACCCAGCTCGGCCAGCAGGGCATCGGTGTCGGGCTTGCCGGTTTCGCGCAGAATATTGAGCAGGGCCTGGGCCATGCGGGCCTGCTGCTCGTCGGCGGGGCGGGCGGTGCGCAGCACGGCGGTGTCGAGCTTCTGGGTGCCCAGGCTTTGCTTGAGGGCGGTGTTCATCAAGCCCAATTGCTGCCGCATTTCGGCCAACTGCTCCATTTGGGGGGCGTTGCCCTGGGTTTCTTTCAGGCGCTTGGTGTAGAGCTTTTCGGCCTGCTGGTACATATCAAAAGCCGCCTGCTGGGCCGGGGGCACCTGCTTGCGGGTTTTGCCCCGAAACATCGACCGGTACTGGGCCACAATGCGCGTGGTTTCCAGCGTTTCGGGGCCGATGTTGCGGCCGTCGGCCCCGCCCAGAAAGTTCCAGCCATGCACGTCGTCCACGTAGCCGTTCTTGTCGTCGTCCAGCCCGTTGCCGGGGACTTCGTTGCGGTTGGTCCAGAGCACGGGCTTCAAATCGACGTGCGCCGTGTCGATGCCCGAATCAATGACGGCCACCACCACCACGGTGGGCGTGCGGCCCTTCAGCAGCTCGGCGTAGGCGCGGGTGGCCCCGATGCCGGGCCGCTGGTCGAGCTGCGGGTCGCGCAGGTACCACTGGTTTTGGGCGGCCTGCTGCCCCGTGGGGCCGGGCGGCACGGCCGTTTTGGGGGCCGACGATTGGGCAAAGGCCGCCGCTACGGGCAGCCACAGCAGCCCCACACGGGCCGCGAACGAAGGAAAGCGCATCGATGAAAAATAAAAGCCAACACAAAGAACGGCCACCACGGCCCAGCCGTGCCCCAACGAAGCAAAATGGCCCGGCGGGTTGCAGGGGCTGCCGGGCAATGCCGGCGCACGTTTTCAACGCGCTGCCGCCTGGCTGCGCGTCGCTGACGCGGGCGTTGGGGCGGGCCAATGCGTCGTTGGCGCAAGGCGTACCTAACCGCGCGTTGAAGACGCGAAGCCCGGCGGCAGCGCGTTAAAAACGCGCGCCCGCATTGCCGTCATTCCTCCTGCTTCCTTAAAACCACCGGCCCCGCCACCAGCAGCAGCAGCGCGTCTTCGGTGGCGCGGGTAAGGCGGTGGTAGCGGTAGCTGCCCCGGTACTCCCAGGTGGTGAGGCCCTCGGCGTTGAGCTGCACGGCCAGCCGGGCCGCCGACCGCGCCGAGAGGAGCGGCAAGCCCGTGGCGGCGGCCAGGGCCGCCGTTTCCAGCTCGGGGTGCTGCATCAGGGCCAGCAGGCCCAACACCTGCCGCCGCCGCCCCCGAATGTTGCGCACCCGGTGCTGGGCCAACAGCCACGCATCGAGGCGGGCCTGCACGGCGGCCGGCTCCTGACTGAGGGGGGGCGGAACGTCACGTTCGGCAATGCGCTGGGCGTAGGCGGCAACGAAATCGGCGGGCAGGTCGGACATGGCAAAAAATTGAATGCTCGGACAAATCTACTACTTATTCGGACTGAACAACACTTAACAAGGACTTAATAAGTACTTACACAGCTTAAACAAGTTATTACGTGGACTAAACAAGGCAATACACGGCCTAAATAAGCCAATACACGGCTTAAACAAGGCAATACACGGCCTAAACGGGGTAATACGCGGCCTAAACATCCCCATTTGCTGACGTTGCATCAAGCTTCCAGGCTTTTTCGGAGTTGTACTCCGAAAGGTCGCCTGCCGGGGAGTTGTACTCCCCAATAGCTGCCCGGCACCCCCGCGCACCACTTAACCGCCCAACGGGCGGAGTACAACGCCGCCGCCGCCCCTGCTTCCGGCACGCAACGCCGAAAGAGCCCCTCGCCCTACCTTCACGCCCCCAACCCGATTTCGCCGTCCATGCGCTTCTTCCAAACCCTCCGCTTCCTGCTGCCGACCTTCCTCATTCTTCACTCCTCATTCCTCATTAGTGAAGCCCAGGCCCCCAAAACCTACACCTCCTCCGAGATATTATTGGGCCTGAAAAAGCTCAACGTCCTGGGCTCCGTCCTCTACATCGCCGCCCACCCCGACGACGAAAACACCCGCCTGCTGGCCTATCTGGCCAACGAGCGCCTCGTCGAAACCGCCTACCTGAGCTGCACCCGCGGCGACGGCGGCCAGAACCTC
>JANYFQ010000222.1 GCA_025362615.1 Hymenobacter sp.
GGCGCTTTGCCATCACGGTGAGCAAGGTGGACTACCAGCTGGTGGTGACCAATGTGACGGTGAACGACCGGCAAACGGCGGACGTATCCATTGTATTGACGAAGTCGAGCACCGCCGCCCCTGCGGTCCCCAACCGGCCCGTGCCGGCCAACCAGGCCACCGGCCAACCCACCACGGTGCTGCTGTCGTGGCGGCCGGTGGGGGCCACGGTCAGCGACTCGTTGCGCTACGACGTGACGCTGTTCGAGAGCAACAACCTGAACCAGCGCCTGCTGCTCACCAACTCGAAGGATACCGTTGTGACGGCCATGAGCCTGCGCTACAACACCACCTACTACTGGCAGGTGACGGTGCGCAACCCGGCGGGCGCGTCGGCGCGGGGGCCAATCTGGAGCTTTCAGACCGCGGCCTTCCCCAACAACCGCTACCTGTTTGCCCGTACCGTGGTGGGCAACACCGACATTTATTCGGCCGATGGCACCGCCACGCCGGTGCAGCTCACCTTTGGAAGCTCGGTGGAAACGGCCCCGCAGCTGAGCCCTGCCCGCGACCTGATTGCCTACACCTCCAACGCCACGGGCCTGTACCAGCTGTACACGATGAATCGCGACGGCTCGAACCCGCGCCAGATTACGACGCTCGACGTGGACGGGTACAACAACCGGGGCGTGGGCTACCGCTGGTCGCCGGACGGGGCGTATTTCGTGTACGCCCACAACGACAAGCTGTACCGCATCAACCGCGACGGCACCGGGCGGGTGGAGCTGGCCACGGCCCCCACCGGCCGCAACTTCCGGGAGTGCGACTGGACCGCTGAGGACGGCGGCCACCTCGTGGTGCAGACCGTGGGCGCGGATATCTTCGATGCGGAGCTGTACGTGTACAATGTTGATGGCACCAACCCGCGCCTGCTGGTGAGCAACCTGCCGGGCCGCCTCGACTCGCCCAGCTTCAGCGTTGATGGCCTGAGCGTGATGTACACCCGCGACCTGGCCGGCTTCAACGCCGCCAGCGGCCGCCAGCAGGATGCCCACGTCATCATCCGAAAAACGGACGGCACGGGCACGCCGTTTGATGTTTCGGCCGGCACCAGCACCAGCAGCAAGGCCATCGGCACCAACGACCTGACCCCGCGCTATTCGCCCGATGGCTTTCGCCTGATTTTCGTCAATCGCCCGACCGACGACCTCAGCCCGCCGGATATCTGGACCGCCGACCTCGATGGCCGCAACCGGACCCGGCTGTTTCAAAATGCCTTCCTGCCCGACTACAAGTAAGCGGCCGTAAACAAGTAGGCGGCCGCGTGCGTTAGCCGGGCCTATGCACGTTACCCTTCGCACTGCCGTTGCGCAGCCCCCGGCCCAGGTCATGGCCGGCTTCACCCGCGCGCTATTCGTGGCCCTGGCCCCGCCGTTTCCGAAGCTGCGGCTGCTCCGCTTTGATGGCTGCCACACCGGCGACCGGGTCGAAATTGAGCTCGATACGCTGGTGAAGCGCCTGCCCTGGACCTCGCTGATTGTGGACGACGGCGTGCAACACGACGGCACCCATTTTTTCATTGATGAAGGCCAGGTGCTGCCCGCGCCACTGCGCTTCTGGCGGCACCGCCACCTCATTGAGCCCGGCCCCAACGGCGGCAGCGTGGTGGTGGATGCGCTGGAATACCGCACGGCTTCGCGCCTGCTCGATGCGGTGCTGTACCCGGCCATGTGGGCGCAGTTTGCCTGGCGCAAGCCCATTTACCGGCGGTGGTTTAAGTAAGGCGGGGCGGCCCGGCGCGGGGCCGTACCTTTGCGGGCTATGCTAAATCCCGCCACCATCGTCCTCAAAAACGGAAAAGACCACAGCCTGCGCCGCCGCCACCCCTGGGTGTTTTCGGGGGCCATTGCCCGCGTGCAGGGCGAAACCCAGGAGGGCGACCCCGTGCGCGTGGAAGCCATCGACGGCGAGCTGTTGGGCGTGGGCCACTTCTCGGGCGGCGGCTCCATTGCCGTCCGGATGCTGGACTTCGGCCCGGAGGCCGAGTTGCCGACCCCCGCCTTCTGGGAAGCCAAGCTGGGCAATGCCTACCGCCTGCGCCAGCGCCTGGGCCTGACCGGCACCGCCGACACCAACGTGTACCGCCTCATCCACGCCGAGGGCGACGGCCTGCCCGGCCTCATCATCGACGTGTACGGCGACACCGCCGTGGTGCAGGCGCACAGCGTGGGCATGTACCGGGCACGCCCCGAAATCGCGGCGGCGCTGCAAGCCGTGTTCGGCGACAAGCTGCGCGCTATTTA
>JANYFQ010000235.1 GCA_025362615.1 Hymenobacter sp.
GTTTGAGGTCGAGGCGTTGCATAATAACGAAAGTACGGAAAGGCGGTGGCGGTAGCCGTTTTTACTACGGTTCGGCTCGAAAAGTTGACGTAGCGCGCAGCCTTTGCTGCGTCGCGGGCCCACGCTCCGGCCGCATCAGCAGCCACATATGCCCGCCGATAAGAATAGGCTTCAACACGAAAAGCCCACTGCCAGCCAGGGCAATGGGCTTTTTCTGAAAACTGCGGTCGTCGATAAGCTGCGGCTCTGATACCTGGCCGCTACGGTTGCACCACCAAATGCCGGAAGCTGCGGGCCTCGCCCTGCTGCACGAGCAGCGTGTAGGAGCCCGCGGCCAGGCCCGCCAGCCCTACGCTGGTTTGCCCGCTGCCCAGCGTTTGGGTCCGTACGCTGCGCCCGAGCGCGTCGAGCAACTGCACGCGGATGGGGCCGGCCTGCGCGGTGCGCACTTCTACCACGCCCCGGGTCGGGTTGGGGTACACCTCCAGGCCCGCTACCTGCGCGGCTGGCCGGGTGGCCAGCACCACGCTGGCGGTGCGGGCAATAAGGGTGCTCCAGGCATAGGCCGAACTGCGCTGCTGCGTGCCGAAAGTGAAGGTGCCCGCCGCGTTGTAGGTGCCGGCCAGCACCGGGCGGTTCTGGCCATCCACAGCCATAAGGGGAGCGAAGAAGCTGAGGCCGGCCTGCCAGCCGCGCTGCGGCACTCCGGCCGCGTCGAGCTGCACGAGCCCGGTAAGCACCGAAGCCGGCCACGGAGCCCCCGGGAGCCGCACGGCTCCCCAATCGAGCCCGCCGCTGGTGCCAATGGTGACTTCGCCCTGAGGGCCTAGCGCGCAGCCCCACATTTTGTCGGTGCCGCCGCCCCCAACCAACGACTCGACGGTGCCGCCCGGCGCAATGCGGGCCACGAACAGGTCGCGCCCGGTCGCGCCCGCAGCATTGCCCGTAGCCAGCGACTGCGGCCCCAGCGCCATGGTGCTGCCGTAGAGGCCCCCCACGGCGTAGCAGCGCCCCTGCGGCCCGACGGCGAGGCCCTCTACGCCCTGCCCGGCGGGCGAGGAGTTGCTTTGCCGGGCCGGGCCGGTAGTGCTCAGCAGCCATTCAGCCGTGTTGGTAGGGCCAACCTTCACCACAAAACCGGCCGCGTTGGCCGTGCTTGGCCCATTCAAAGCTGGCAGGCTGCCAAACTGCAGCGCGGCGGCGGGCCTTACCCAACCGCCGAGGTACACTGCCCCGGTCGGGGCCAGGGCCAGGCCCGTGAATTCGTAGTCGCGCGTCGAGCCGGACGGCGAGCCGGCGAGGGTGTAGCTGGCAAAGGCCCCCGTGAGCGCGCCCGCCGCATTGTAGCGGGCCACCAGGTTGTGCGACCGGCCGCTGGCCCCGGCATACGTGGTGCCGTTGAACACGATGCGGGTGGCAAAGCTGCCCAGCACCGCGCAGTTGCCCGCGGCATCGGTGGCCAGGCGCTGCACGCCAATCAGGTTGGTGGCCGGGGCGTCGGGCTCCACGTTGTTCACCCACAGCAGCGCCCCGCTGGGGCTGAACTTGGCCAGGAAGCTCGCGGCGGCATTCGCCGTCAGGGTCACAATTGTGCCATCGAGGCGCAGCTGCTGCACGTAGGTGCCGATGACGTACACGTTGCCGGTGCCATCGGTGGCTACGTCGTACATGCCCATGCCCGAGGCGCTGGAAAAATCGTGGCTCCAGGCCAGCGCGCCGCCGGCGGTGTAGCGGGCCAGGTAGCCATTGCGGATGCGGCCCTGCGGCCCGCTCGCGGCCTGGTAGCGCACCGCGGGGTTGTCAAAAATGAGGTCGGTGTCGTACACCCCGGCAATGAGCACGTTGCCCGCGCCATCGGCCGCCAGGTGTTCAGGCTGGCCATCAATGGCGGGGGCCACCGGCACGTTCGGGCCCGGCAGCGCGGTGGGGCCCAGGCGGCTCACCCAGGCCCAGTCGTAGAGGTTGTGCGACTGCGCGTGTACCGGGGCCGCGCCGGCCAGCAGGCCCAGGGCCAGCAGGGCGGCGGCAATGGCCCTGGGTAAGATAGTAAAGCGGGATTTCATAAGCGGGGAGATGAAGATGCGTGAGCAGAAATTGGCATTGGGAGCAAGCCGGGCGGAAAAGGCCGCCAGTGAGCAACAGGCCCGTTTTGTTGGGAAAACCGAATAGCAGCTTAGGGTTCGGTCGGTGTCACAATAATGCCGTAGGAGCACGGGCTTTCCACCCGGATGACCTGCCCGCGGGTGTGGCTTTGCCCGCTGCTGCGGGTCGCCGTGCCTGTGATGGTAGACTTGGTCCGCCGCACCGGC
>JANYFQ010000239.1 GCA_025362615.1 Hymenobacter sp.
GCCTTGCTGCTGATTTCGTAGTTAAAGTTGTCGCTGGCCGAAGTGGTGAGCATCAGGTTGTTGGCATATTTGAAATAGTACCAGCTCTGCGGCTCGGCTTCGAGGTAAATCTCGACCACTTCGGACCCGTCCTCGCGGCGAATTTCGATGCTGCCCGTCACCAGGGCATTGAGCGACTGCTTGCCCACGCCCGCCAAGCCAATGGGCCCCACCGAGTACCAGGCCCGCCGCTTGTCGTTCCAGCGCAGGTTTACCTGGCTCAGCAGCAGGGTGTGGCCCAGCAGCTTGGGCGAGAGCTGCGCGATGGACACCGAAGCCCCGCTGCGGGCGGCGTAGCCCTGCGTGGCCTTGTCGCCGATGAACTGGGCCAGCTTGTAGAGCTCGTTGGTGGAGCCAGTCTGGGCCTCGGGCCCGTTCTTGGTGATTTTGGCCAGCTCGTTGCCCAGCACGTCCACGGCCTTGGCGGGCATGGTGAAGTCGATGCCCAGCAGGGCATCCACGGCGTAGCGGGCACTGTCGGGGTTGGCCGTGCCCACGCCGCTGGCAATCATCTTGTAGTCTTTGCCGGGGCTGATGAAGGCCAGCGGCCCGCGAAAGGCAATGCGGTTGGTGGAGTCGCTGTAGGTGAGGGCCGCGCCCTCGTAGGCGTTGATGTCGCCGGGGTCGCTGCGCGAGATGGTATACGTGGCCTTCCGGGCATCGTAGCGCAAGTCGCCATCCACTCTGAGCATAGTCAGGTCTTCGGGCGGGGGGGCGAGGGCCCCGTAAAGCGGGTAGAGCTTGTTGCTCTGCTCGGCCCGAAACAGGCCGATAACGAGCGGGGTGTTGTCGGGAGCCTTCATATCGCGCAGGTTGATGCGGACGTTTTTCGGGTCGATGGAATCCTTCAGCGCTATCCAGGAAGAGTTGGTGTGGTCGTTGCCGAACTGTAGCTGCGCCTCACCGGTGAAGGCGAAGCCGCGCCGCCGGGAGTTCAGCTGCACGTTGCCCCGGTAGCCGATGCGGTGCAGCAGCTGCACCTTGTTGCTCACGTTCACGGCGGCCGTGGCCACGGTGGCGGGGCCCTGCGCGCTGCCCTCGAAGGCCCCGTTGGCGGTTTTGGCGCGCCGGAAAGGGTTGATGCCGCCGCCGCTCACGTCGGTGCTGGCCAGCAGAAAGGCCGGGTCGGGCTCGAAGTTATTAAAGCGCAGCGACACCGAGTCGTTGGCGGTTTTGACGACGTAATCGGCGCTGCCGGTGAAGGCGGCCTTCGACACCACCTCGATGCTGCCCTTGGTGAGGCGGTGGAGCTTGGCCAGCGAGTCGAGCAGGACGACGGAGTTCTTGAGGCGTTGAATTTTGCCGTTCACGCCCACGTTCACGCGGCCCGAGTCGGGCACAATCCAGGCATCGGCGGCGGCAATGTGGGGCACGCCGCGCACCTGCATCTGGTACTTGGCCAGGTCGTAGAGGCCGCTGGTGGCCTTAAACTTCAGCCCGAACTGCACGGGATTGGTCGAGTAGAAGAACGACTTGGTGGAGTCGGCCCCCTGGGCCATGCGCAGCTGCACCTGCTTCTTTTTGAAGTCCCAGTGCCCGCGGCTGAGCGTGGTGCCGAACGTGGAGTACGGCAGCTCGACGCTGGCCTTGCTGTCCGGCTCGCGGGTGAAATCGGCCGTGCCCTTCTTCAGGTTGTACTCGAAAGCCACGTCGTTGGCCGTGAGGGCGGCCTTGTTGGCCTCGGTCGATTTCACGCTCAGCATGGCGTGCTTGCCCGAGTAGTGGTCGGAATTGAAGGTGAAGTTGTGCGACTTGATGAGCGACTGCGGGCCGTCGAGGCGGCCGTCGCCGCCGGTGCCCTTGGGCGTGAGCAGGGCCGTGCCCGAGAAGTTGTAGCTGGCCACGGTTTTGGCCTTGCGGTCGGCGCTGGCGTAGAGGCGGGCCGTGCCGCCGCCGGCCGGCGTGGCCAGGAACATCGAGTCCTGCTTCACGTTCCAGTGCATGAGGTAGTTGGGCGGCATGCTAATGCGCGGCACGTCGATTTCGCCCTCGGTGCGGCCCGCGATAACGCCCGTGCGGCCCACGGCCAGCACCGAGTCGCGGTAAAACACGAAGGCATCGGAGGTGAAGGTGCCCGACTGGTACGTGATGCTGCCATCGGCCTGCAAGCCCCGGCCGTTCATCTTCACCTTGTTGAAAACCCGGCCCTTGCCTTTGTAAAGCGGAAATCCGTCCTTGGGCACGTCGTACACGAAGCCCAGCGAGCCGTCTTCCTGCACCGTGAGCTTGGTTTTGAGGTCGGGCAGAATGCCCCCGCTGCGGAACGTGCCTTCGAAGCCCGCCCGCGACCGGCCGATGCCGTTGAGGGAATCGAGCCGGAAGGGCGGAATGTCGAACACCAGCGTGGAGTCGTACACGCCCCCGAGCACGTCCTGCTTGCCGAAGTACACGTTGGCCCCGCTCTTCGAGTCGAAGGCCGGGTACTGACCCTTCTTCTTGCGCCCCGATTTGTTGGTCGGGTCGTTGAGGAAGAGGCGACCCGTCGACACGTTGCCCTTGTTGGTGAGGGCAAAGTCGGCGTGCTTGCCGG
>JANYFQ010000247.1 GCA_025362615.1 Hymenobacter sp.
CTGAAAAAGTCGTCAGACCACCCGGCAACAACAAACAAGAAACGCTCATGAAAACCCACTTCAACCCCTGGCACGACGTGTCGCGCGGCGAAAACATCCCGCAAACGGTGCAGTCCATCATCGAAATTCCGAAAGGCAGCAAGGGCAAGTACGAGCTTGACAAAGAGTCGGGCCTGCTGAAGCTCGACCGGGTTTTGTTCTCGTCGGTGCATTACCCGGCGGCCTACGGCTTCATCCCCCAAACGTACTGCGACGACCACGACCCGCTTGATATTTTGGTGCTTTGCTCGGTCGATGTGCCCCATATGTGCCTCGTCGAAGCCAAAGTAATTGGCGTGATGCAGATGGTGGACCAGGACGAGGAAGATGATAAAATCATCGCCGTCGCGGCCCACGACATCTCCGTGAACCACTACAACGACATCACCGACCTGCCGCCCCACACGCTGCTCGAAATGCAGCGCTTTTTTGAAGACTACAAAGCCCTCGAACACGACAAGCACGTCACGGTCGAGCGCTTCATGGGCCGCGAAGATGCTTATCGCATCATTGAGGCCAGCATTGAGCTATACCACAACACGTTTGGCGACCGGGCCAGGCCCACGCCGGGTGCCTAAGCCCACCAACTGGCTCGTCGGGGCCGCTGCTTACGGGGCCTTCGAGGCGGCGGCGTACGGGCTGTTGCGCCTGCTCACGGCCGGCCTGGGCCGCCCCGACCAGTACCAGCCCGAAAACACCATCGTCGCCAACTGGCTGCTGACGACGGCCTTCGTCGTCGGTCACCTTACGCTGGTGCTGCTGGCCCTGCTGTGGCTCAACAACCGCCTGCCGCGCCAGCACCGCCCGCAGGTGCAGGCGTGGTTCTGGGTGGGTTTGGCGATGAGTTTCGGGCTGCTGGTTCCGCTGCTGACGTAAGCGTGAAAAACAAAAACCACCGCTGCGGGCGGTGGCTTCAAAGGTTCGGGAAGGAAGGAAAGGCAGCCGGTCGGTCCCGGCAGTAGCAATCGGACGGCGTGGCCGGTCGGTCCCGGCCGTATCGAAAAGGCGGCCCGTGGGCCGGTCAGAGTCAAGCGGTTATTCTTCTTCGCGCACGTCAATCTCACGTGGCTGGCCGGCCGCGTTGAAGGGAATCCGCACCTGCAACTCGCCGCCCGAATGCACGGCATCAATGCGCGAAACATTCAGATTAGCGGGCAAATCGAGGGTTTGGAGGAAGAGCGGAGCGGCCATTTCAGCCTCCACATCGTGCCGGAACTGGCTGAAAACGGTGAGCTTGCGGTCGTTGAGCACCACCCGGAAACTCTCGGAGGCACCGGTGGGCATGGCTACCCGCACAATCACGCCCTTGGGGCGGTGGTCGATGCTGACTTTGGCCTGGGCCACGCCGCCGCCAATCGTATTAAGCAGGTTGAGCTGCGGGGCCAGGTTGCGGATGAATTTCGAGCTGATAAGTTTCATAAAATAGCGCCGTTGAGTGTCGGCTTCGGGGTCCCAATTACAAATCGTGTACCAACCCGGTTCGTGCCTTAACTCACCTAAATATCAGCCAGATTGGCGGCCCCGAACTACCCCGTACCTGCCAGGCCCGCCACGTTGGCGGCCCACCGCAACTCCCACCGCCAACCGTGCCGAAATGGCATTTCATTTAACATTTAACATTTAACACGTACCGTGTTTGTGTTGATAAACTTCATTTTCGATGCACCCATATACTGAGTGCTAAAATTTGAAAATTAAGACAATCCAAAAAAATGTTAAATATTAAATGTTAAATGTCTTAAAAGCGGCTCGTCAGTCCAAAGTGAATTTTAGAGGCCCCAATGGCAAACGGCTGCCCGCTGGCCCGGCCCACCGAATACACGAACTGAAACAGCCCGGCGGCCGTCCGAAAACTCAGGCCCGCGCCGAGGCCGGTGGGCTGGTCGGCGGCGCGGTCGGCGGGTAGGTCGCGGCGGTAATAGCTTTGGTCGGCGAAGAGAAACACGTAAGAATCGGAGCCGGTGAACTGCCGAAACTCCACCGTGCCCACGGCGTAGGCGCTGGTATAGTAGAAGTTTTCGTTGAAGCCGCGCAGCGAGTTGAGGCCGCCGAGGCGGTACAGGTCGTTGAGGTAGAGGCGCGGGTTGAAAATGCCTTCGCCGCGCAGGCGCAGCAGCAGCACGCCCTGCTTGCCGGCCCGCAGGTAGCGTTCGGCGCGGAGCGCGGTCGAATACTGGGTCGAGCGCAGCGGTACGCGCCGGTAGAGCGTGTCGTTGAGGGCAGAGTTTTTGACGACGGTTTTGGTGCCGACAGCGCCTTGCAGGTTGAAAAGGTAGCCGCGATGCGGAAAAAACAGGTCGTCCAGGCTATTCCAGGCGTAGGTGAGGCCGTAGGAATTAAACTGACTGTCAATGTTATCGGGCAAGCGCGTAAAGGCAACGTAAGCGGCACTGTCGTAGAGCAGGCGCGAGCTGCGTTGCTCAAAAAAGAAGCCTGCCCGCCCGGTTTGCGCCGTGGGGTACGTCACTTGCAAGCGCGGCCGAAGCGTGAGAAATGCCTCGTTTTGCCGGTAGAGGTTGAAACTGGCGCTGACTTCGAGCGGCGTACCGAAGAAATTGGGGTGAACATACTGCACGTCAAACACTTGCGAGATGGCATCGGTCTTGCGCCAGTTCAGCCCAAACTGCTTGCCGCCGCCCTTGATGTTGCGTAAATTGATAGTGACATCGCCCGTAAAATCAACCCCCGACTGCCCCGTGCCGGTGCGCGGCAGCACGCCCACAATGGCATCGAACTGGTTGCTGGGCCGGTCGTCGAGCAGCAGGTACACCCTGGCCCGGCCTTTGGCAAAGCGCACTTCGGGCTCGGCCCGCAGCTGCACGTAGGGCAGTTGCCGCAGCAGTTGGGCAGCGGCCGTAATGCGCTGCTGACTATAGGGTTGATTGGGAAATATTTGCAGGTATTTGGTCAGAAACCGCTTCTTGGTTTTGGTGTTGCCCACCAGTTGCAGCGAGTCGAACACCACCACCGGCCCGCGCCGCAGCACGATGCGCCCGGCCACATCGCGCCCGCGCACCTGCACCGAATCGAGGCCCACGGTGGCAAACGGGTAGCCCTGGTTTTCGGCTTCGCTGAGAATGTGTTCTTCGAGCCGGGCAAACTCGTCGGGTCGGAAAGGTTGGTTGCGAAAAAGCCGCTCGCGGTAGCCGGCGCGGGCCAGCAGGCCGTCGCCGAGGTTGCCATTGCGCAGGTACGCCCACCGAAACGCCGGCCCCAGGTAAAGCTGCACCCGCAGGCTGTCGCGGGTCCAGCGCAGCTCGTCGGCCGAGGCCGTGAGGTAAGCATCAGCCCGCAGGGCCAGCAGCAACTCGCGCACCTGCCGCAGGGCCGTAAGCGAATCGGGCGCACTGGCTTTGAGGCGATAACGCCGCAGTATTGCCAGGTCGGCCGGCGTGGCTGCCAGGGCCAACGTGCGCGGCCGGGCCGGGGCCAGGCGGCGCACCGGGGCGGCGGGCGCGGCCACCGGCGGCAACACTGGGGCGGCCAGCCCCGGCTGGTTGGGCGCGGCCACGGGGCCGAGGCCCTGGCCCCGGCCGGGGCAGGCAAGCAGCATTCCCAAGACTAAGAGCAGGAGGTTTCGGCCGTACATTCGGGGGCAGTAACGCGGGTTGGGGCGTTTCCGTGCCTGGGTAAAAGTACGGGCGCGGCGTGTTGTGTTTCTTGCTGCTCGTTTCTTGTTTCCAACGATTGACCTACCCAACGAGGAACGACCAACAAGAAACAAGAAACCTTAAAAATGCCCGGCCTCTACCTCCATATTCCCTTCTGTAAGCAAGCCTGCCACTACTGCGACTTCCACTTCAGCACCTCAACAGCCCTGAAAGGCCGGCTGGTGGAGGCCATTGTCAAGGAAATGGCTTTGCGAAAAGACTACCTCGGCCCGCGCCCCACGCTCGACACGGTGTATTTTGGGGGCGGCACCCCGTCGCTGCTCACGGTCAGTGAGTTGAAGGCGCTTTTTGCCGCCATCACCACCCATTTCGACCTTGCGCCCAATGCCGAAATCACCCTCGAAGCCAACCCCGACGACCTCACGCCCGCCAAGCTGGCCGAACTGGCCGCTTCGCTCATCAACCGCCTCAGCATCGGGCTGCAAAGCTTCCACGAGCCGCACCTGCGCCTCATGAACCGCGCCCACACCGCCCCGGAGTCGGCCACGGCCGTGCTGCGGGCGCAGGAAGCGGGCTTTGAAAACATCTCGATTGACTTGATTTACGGCATTCCGGCCGCTGGCCACCACATTTGGGAAGCTGATTTGGCCAATGCCCTGGCCCTGAACGTGCCGCACATTTCAGCCTACTCGCTCACCATCGAGCCGGGTACGGCTTTTGAGAGCTGGCAGCGCAAGGGCCGCTTCGCCGCCCCGCCCGACGAGTTTGTGGCCACCCAGTTTGAGCTGTTGCTGAAGGCTTTGCGCGGGGCTGGCTACGAGCAATACGAAATCAGCAGCTTCTGCCGGCCGGGCCGCGAGAGCCGCCACAACTCCGCTTATTGGGCCGGGGTGCCCTACCTCGGCCTCGGCCCCAGCGCCCACAGTTTCGACGGCCGCAACCGCCTCGCCACCCTCGCCAATAACCCGCAGTACGTAGCCGCCGTGCTGGAGCGCAACGAAGTGCCCGCTACCCTCGACCAACTCACGCCCCGCGACCGCGCCAACGAGTACCTGCTCACCTCCTTACGCACCAGCCGGGGCACCAGTCTGGCTCACCTCCGCGATGCCCTGGGCCACGACCTGGCCGCCACCCACGCGCCCTACCTGGCGCACCTCGTTGCCCACGGCTGGGCCGAAATTGAGGCTAAAACCAAAACCCTGCGCCTGACCGACAAAGGCAAGCTGCTGGCCGACCAGATTGCGCTGGAATTGTTTATCACTGATTTTCAAGCTGATTTAAGCTGATTGCACTGATTGGGCGCTTCCGGTTTCTGGGTTCTGTTTTTTGCTGCTCGTTGCTGGCTGGAAAAGTCAGTTGTTGAAAAATAATAGGACTTACGCACTCGGTGAAACCTGCCAACCGCGAAGCGGTGTCATGTTGGTAGTAACGATATGAAGGTCAGTTCCAAACCGCGAAGCGGTGACACCTTCCGCCCTTGACAGGTGCCACCGCTTCGCGGTTTGAGATTTCTAGGACTTACGCAAAAAGGCTTAACTTGCCGATAAAAACATGAAGGTCACGGCGGAACTTTACGGCCAATTTTTGCTCAGCAGCCAAGTCAATTACACCGGCACCTACCTGGCGGACCACTTGGCCGAATTGACGCACGAC
>JANYFQ010000387.1 GCA_025362615.1 Hymenobacter sp.
ACGCGCAGGTACTGGTACTCGTTGGCCGCGTGCGCGTCCTTGAGCTTGCCCACGCCCTTGCTGTAGGTCAACATGATGGCCACGTCGGAGGCTACTTCGTCGCCGCTCACCGTGGCATCTTCGTCGGCCTCCAGGCCTACCGGGCCGAATTCGACCAGTATCTGACTAAAACCCTGGTCCACGTCGAGGTAAGTATCTTTTACTAACTCGGTGTCCTTGTTGAAGTAAAGCAGGTGCATCCCGCCTTTCACGGCCTTCATGTTGCTGAGTTTGATGTTTTCGCGGGCCAGCACCAGCACCCCGCCCTCGGCATCGTTTTCCTGGTGGGCAATGTGGCTGAAGCCGCCGCCGGCCTCGGTTTTGGGCTTGATGGTTTCGAGCAGCTTGACTTTTTTGATGTAGCCGCCGCGCAGCCAGCTCCACTTATAGTCGGTGCGCTTGCGCTGGATGAGCAGGGTGCCGGGCGGGTTCTTAAACATATTAATCATCCCGGCCCCCGGAATCATGCCCGCCAGTCCGCCGCCACCGGCTGCCGGTGCCCCGGTGCTGATGCCCAGCGTCACGCCTTCCTTCGAGTAGTTTTCGCCCCGGTAGCCCTTCACTTTCTGCATCGGAATGCTTTCATCCTCAACGCCCAGCAGCTCGTACTTGGTGTTGAAGTGGTAGGTTTGGGCAGCTACCTCTTTGGTGGTGCTTTTGGTGATGAAGCGCAGGTCGATTTTGCCGGCGGCTTCGTTCACTTTCACGTCTTCGAGGTAGCCGCGCCGGGCCTTGCCGCTCACGTCGTGAAATTTCTCGAGGTCGAGCTTTTGAGCGGCGGCGGGGGTCAGCGGCAGCAGCAGGGCCAGCGCGGCGGCCAGTTTGAGGGGCATATTCATGGCAAACGGAGGGGGGTTGGGGGCGTGAGAAAACCGTTGGGTTTGACTACCACAAAGGTTTAGCTTGCCCCGCCGCCCTGCAATCCGGGCCATCCCGTATTTTTTTAGTCCGTGCTGGCACGGAGGGGTTTGGGGCCGTTTGCGCGGCTGGCGCGGGCCTCCAGGCCCGTGCCGGTTACTACGGGGGCATCTGGCCCCCAATCGTTGAACGACTCACGTTGGATGAGTTCACGATTTCGGCCTGGGGTGCGGGCCGGAGGCCCGCTAGTAGGCGGCACGGGCCTGGAGGCCCGCGCCAACCGCGCCGCTACTCCACCAACCCCAGCAAATCGGCCGCGATGCCGGCCCAGGGCTGGTTCAGGTTGAGGGTGACGACCCGCACCGGGTGGCCACCGAGGGTGTAGGCCAACGGCGCGGCCGGGGCCAGGCCGGGGTAGAGCAACACGCCCTCCAGGGCCTGGCCGGGGGCGGAGCGCTGGTTTTGCAGGTAGGCGTAGAGCTGGTAGAGGTGCGGGGCGATGAGCCGCAGCCGGTTGTAGCGCGGGCGCAGGGCGGCGGCGTAAAACTTGGTGTCGAGGATGATTTTGCGGTCGGGCGCGGCCAGGGTGGTGTCCGTCAGCATGGTGGGCAGCAGGGCCATATCGGGGGCGTGGGCGGCTTCGGCCTGCCACGCAATGGTTTCGGCAAATACGCGGTAGCGGCGCTGCTCGCGGCGGTAAAAGTTGCGGACGAATTGCTCAAAAATCCGCGCCATCAGCACCGGGTCGCGCCGAAAATCGCGGAAGCGGCGGCGGCCGGTGGCCGTAGGTTGCGGCAGCGCCACTTCTGCAATGAGCTCGCAGATGTTGAGCAGAAAAAGGTCGTCGGTGGCGGCTGGGGGCGAGCGGCGGCGCAGGGCGGCGAGGGCGGCGGCCGTGGGGGCGGCGGGGCTGACGGCGGCATTGTCGGCTTCGGCACCGGCTCCCAGACGTTGGCGTAGCTGGCGCTCGGTTTGGTGCAAGTCGCGGCGCAGGGCGGCGGGCAGGCCCGCCGCCTGGGCCAGGCCGCCGAGCGTGGCGGCCACCACCCGGTGCAGGGCAGTATCGGCGCTCAACTCCTCGAACGCGCACACGGCCCGGCCCTGGGCCAGCAGCCCCCGCCCCACCGAGGCCGACAGCATCACCCGGCCGCGCAATACCCCCAACGCGGCAATCTGTTCTTCAAACTGTTGCGGCAGGCCCGCCCGCAACCGCTGGCGCACCGCCCGTAGCAGCACCTGGGCCAGCAGCCCCAGCGGGCGGCCGAACGGCGTGGCTTCTGCCTGGCGCAACAGCGCCGGCTCGGGCAGGCGCTGCCAGGCGTAGCAGAGGAAGTAGTAGAGCGTAGCTACCGGGACCACAGATTGAACGGATTTTTCGCGGATTGAACGGGTTTTTGGGGGACGGTTTCGGGGCGGCTCGGGCCGGCCCGGTGTTGGCGCGGGCCTCTTGGCCCGTGCCGGCTACCAGCGGGCCTCTGGCCCGCACCCCAGGCTAAGATTGTAAGTTCGCTCAACGCCAGCCGTTCAAAGATTGGGGGTCAGAAACCCGCGCCAACACCGCGCCAACCGCGCTCCAATCCGTGCCATCCACCAAAAATTACGACAACAGCCGCACCTGGGCGGCGGCGGTGGCGGGTTCATCGCGCCAGTAGTCGTGCAGCAAGGGGCTGATTTCCTGGTCGATGATAAGCTGATACCAGGCAACGGCCTCGGCAGGGTTGGCCGGGGGCTGGCAGAAATAGCTGTGGCCGAGGGCAAACTCCGGCCCCAGGGCGGGGTCGTCGGCAATGGTTTGGTTGAGGGCGGCGAAGCGCGTGACGATGCGCTCGCTGAGGGCCGGCGGCACGGCGTGGGCGGCCAGCAGGCAGCGCAGGGGCGGGCCGAACTGGGGCCGCACGTCCACGAAGGCGAAGCGGCGGCGCAGGGCGTAATCGAGCGGGGCCAGGGCGCGGTCGGCCAGGTTAAGGGTGCCGATGACGTAGAGGTTGGCGGGCACGAAAAACAGCGGGGCCTCGGGCGGGGCGTAGGGCAGGCGCAAGGCGTGGGCGGGGCCGCGCTTGTCGGCCTCGAACAGCAGCAGCAGCTCGCCGAAAATGCGGGCCACGGGGCCGCGGTTCAGCTCGTCAATCAGCAGCACGTAAGGCCGTTGGGGGTCGGCGGCGGCGCGGGCGCAGAGCAGCGGCAGCACGCCCGGCACCAGCCGAAACTGCCCGTCGGACCCCGGCCGGAAGCCGGCCACGAAGTCCTCGTAGCCGTAGCTGGGGTGGAACTGCACCAACTCCAGGCGGGCCGCGTCCTGGGCTTCGAGCAGCAGCCAGGCCAGGCGGCGGGCCAGGTACGTTTTGCCGGTGCCGGGCGGGCCTTGCAGCAGCAGGTTGCGGCGGCGGTGCAGGCCGGCCAGGGCCGCATCCAACTCATCCGCCGTGATGAATACCTCGCGTAGCGCGTCGGCACGGGTGTAGGGCAGCGGCGGGGCGGCGGGTGCCAGCGCGGGCGAGCGGGCCGGGCGCGGGTAAGTTGCCAGAGCTTCGGCGGCGGCCGAAATGGCGCCGGTGGGGCGCACGTAAAGGTCTTCGGCGGCTTGGTGCTCGGTTTCGGCGGCATCGGCGGCCGAGCCGGGCGAGAGCACGGGGCGGCGGGTGCTGATGGTGAAATCGAGGGCTTCGAGCAGGGCGTTGGTGGGCTGCCCGGCGGCGAAGGGCCAGCGGGCGGCAGCGTCGTGCCGGGCCAGGCGGTAGGCCCATTCGGCCACGGCGCGGGGCGGGTAGCGGCGGCCCCGGTACAGCAGCTCGTACACCGTGCCGGGCGGCAGCGCGGGCCGGGCGCGGTCTATCTGCCGCAAGGCCCGCAGCACGAGGGAGCGGGTCAGAAAAACGCCTTGTTGCTGGTTCAATTGCTTAATTGTTGAATTGCTAAATTGTTGGTCGTTCTGGGATGGTCGTTCTGGCATCTGTCCCGTAGCGGGCGCAGCGGCGAAACGCCGTGGGCGCAGTGCCCCAGGGCACCTAAGAGCAACAATTTAGCAATTCAAC
>JANYFQ010000298.1 GCA_025362615.1 Hymenobacter sp.
CTCTGGCCCGTGCCGGCTACTTGCGGGCCTCTGGCCCGCCCCCCAGGCCGAAATGGTCTGCCTGTCCGCTGCCCATCGTTCAACGATTGGGGCCAGCGGCCCCAAAGTAGTCGGCACGGGCCTGGAGGCCCGCGCCAAACCGACCCCGCCTAACATCAGCTATCAGCTAAAAGCTCAACACCTACTCGTTCATCACGTTCACGGCCAGCACCTGCACCAGCAGACGTAGCCGCGCCAGCCCGCGCCGGTGGGCGGTGCGGGCCCAGCAGGCGGCCACCAGCCGCCGGGCCTCGGGCAATAACTCGAGGGCAGCGGCCAGGTCGGCGGCCCAGCGGCCGGGGCGCGGGCGGGCCAGGTAGCCGCGCAGCCGGCGCAACAGCCACGGGGCCAGCACCAACGCCCACGCGCCGTAGAGCAGCGCCGAGCGCAGCAGTAGGCCCGCCAGCCCTTTCTCGCCCAGCGGGCCGGCGCTCCACCAGCCCAGGCGGCTGCCCAGCCAGGCCCCGGCCAGCGCCGCCCACACCCCCGTCAGGAGCCGGGCGGGCCGCCAGCGGTTGGGGCTTGGTGCGGTGGGGGAGGAGGCGGGCACAGGAGCGGCAGCAGTGGGCGCGGCGGCGCTTACGGCGGACACCTGCCATTCGGGGTGCGCGGCGGCCAGGCGGGGCAGGCGGGCGGGCAGGCTGCCGGCCCACCAGCCCAGCCCGGCCCCGGCCAGCAGGTGCCCGCCCAGCCAGCCCCCGGCCAGCCAGAGCGCGTAGTCGGGCCGCGTGGCCCCGCCGGCCGTGCCCAGCAGCTTGTCTAGAAAAGCGTTGAAGGCTACCGCCAACGGCTTCTGGTAGAGCAGCCACAGCACGAACACCTGCTGCCCCGCCGACTCCAGCATTGTCAGTGCCCCCAGCACCAGGCCGCGCAGCCGGGGCAGTGCCCGCCACCCGGCCAGCAGCTCGCCCACCACCCCCTGAAACGCCACCGCCAAATACGCCGTCGGCGGACTTTGCGGACTCAGCAACGCCTTGATACTGAGCACTACCAGCAACCCGCGCAGCACGGTGCCCCGCCGCCCCGCGCTGCCCAGCAGCACGATAAGCACCAGCGACGCGCCCCCGGCCAGCAAGCCGCTCAGCGGTAATTTCAGGGCGTGCAGCACCCCGCCCAAAAAGGCCTCGCTCAAGCCCCACAAGGCCACCAGTCGGATGGTCGTGCTGTTGTCGTTCAGTTGATTCATGTCTAAATATTTATGGCCGCTGGCTGACTACCGTCAGGGCGTCGCCCACGCGCAAGGTGCCGCTTGCGGGGCCGGTCACGTTTTGCCCAAAAAGGGCAAACCCGTTTTCGCTGCGGTAGGTGGCCAGGGTCCGCAGCGGCTCGGCCAGGGGGCTTTTCTGGGCGGTGTCGGGGTCGAGGGTCGTCAGCACGCACCGGCCGCAGCCGCGCACGGCCCGGAAGGGTAGTGCGCCAATGCGGAACTCGGCCCAGGCATCGTCGGCGTAGGCCGGGCTACCCCCGAATACCAGGTTGGGCCGGAAGCGGCGCACGTCCAGCGCCGTGCCCACGCGGCGGCCGAGGTCGGCCAGGGCCGCTTCGCCGAGCAATAGGTACGGGTAGCCGTCGGCGAAGCTCACGAGCTGATTGCCGGGGTTAAGTTCGGGTTCGACGGCCCGGCGCACCATATCGGACATATAAACCAGGCGCACCCCACGGCCCAGCGCCTCGCTGAGCCAGGCATCGGCCACGGCCGCGCCGCGCCAGGCAAATACCAGGTCGTCCCAAATCGTGACGAACAGCGTCCGCGCCGGCGTGGCCTCGAAGGGAATGTAGAGCGGTAGCAAATCGGGCCGTTGCCGGTGGCGGATGAGGAAGCCGTTGTGGGCCGGCTCCAGGGCCAGAAACGCCATTTCCGGGTGTTGCCGCTGGGTAAGGAAGCGGTTGCGGCCGTCCACGAGCAGCCAGCGGCGGTCGTGCCGCAGGCCGCGCGGCGTGGCCTCGGCCGCCGGCACGGCATAGCCGCCCAGCGACTTTACAGGGTAGAGGTAAAGGCCGGTGATGGTGAAGGCCATTTTTTAAATCATAAGTTATGAAATCCTTTTGCAAAGCATTTCGCCACTGTGCTCATTGTGATTCAACGAAGCTGTTCAGAACGTCGGGTTTGGGGCGG
>JANYFQ010000305.1 GCA_025362615.1 Hymenobacter sp.
CTCTCCCCTACCTCACCTTGCTGGCCTTCGCCGAACACGTATTTGCCGCCATTGGCTGCCCGCCTGCCGATGCCGCCCAAGCCGCCGAAACCCTGCTTTCGGCCGATTTGCGCGGCATCGATTCGCACGGTGTGGCCCGGCTCTCGGGCTACGTGCGCCTCTGGGAAGCGGGCCGCATTAATCCTCGCCCAAACCTGAATGTCAGCTATCAAACCCCCAGCACGGCCGTGGTAGATGGTGACGGCGGCCTGGGCCTCGTCGTCGGCCCCTGGGCCATGCGCGTGGCGATGGAGAAGGCCGAAGCCGTGGGCAGCGGCTGGGTGAGTGTCCGCAACTCCAACCACTTCGGCATTGCCGGCTACCACGCCATGCTGGGCTTGAAACAAGGGCTGATTGGCATCGCCATGACCAACGCCTCGCCCCTGGTAGCCCCTACGCATTCGCTGGATAGGCTGCTGGGCACCAACCCCATTGCCGTGGCCGTGCCCGCCGGCGAGCAGCCCCCTTTCGTGCTCGATATGGCCACCACCACCGCCGCCAACGGCAAGCTCGAAATCGCCCAGCGCCAGCAAGTGCCCATCCCCGAAGGCTGGGCGCAGGATGCTGATGGCCAGCCTTCCACCGACCCCAACGCCGTGAAAAACGGCGGGGCGCTGCTGCCCCTGGGCGGGGCCACCGGCTCGCACAAAGGCTACGGCCTGGGCGCGGTGGTCGATATTTTTTCGGCCGTGCTGTCCGGGGCCAACTACGGGCCGTGGGTGCCGCCCTTCGTGGCGTTTCTGCAACCGCCGGCCAACCCCGTGGGCCAGGGCCTGGGCCACTTCCTGGGGGCCATGCGGGTCGATGCCTTCCGGCCCGCCGACGAGTTCAAAGCCCACATGGACAACTGGATAAGCACCTTCCGCGCCGCCCGGGCCGTGCCCGGCCAGCAGGTACTCATCCCCGGCGACCCGGAGCGTAGCGCCACTGTCCAGCGCCTCGCCCACGGCATCCCGCTGCTCGATGCGGTGGTGGTTGATTTGGAAGCGGTAGGGGCAAAATTTGGGGTGAATTTATCGTAAACCAATGCTTCACGCGCCGTTACTTTCGCAGCTCGAACGTGTAAAAAGTGCGCTGGCCGGGCCGTAACTTGGTGGTAACGATGTAGGTGAGCCGCTGGCTGTCGTCGCCGTCGCGGGCCAGATTGACGACGCGGTGCAGGCTGCCACCGGGCTGAATGCCCCAGAATTGCAGGCGCAGGTCGGCGGGGTCGGCATCCCAGTACAAGGCCCAACCGCCGCTGGTGGTGGGGTTGCCCGCGTCGCTCCTCTTGAAATAGCCAACAAATTCAGAGTCACTGGCCTGACGGTCAAAAAGCGCCAGATTGAACACGTTAGCCCCCGTGTTGGCCGCCAACTGAAACGTAATGCTGCCTTGATTGGCCAGGCTGACGGTGCTAAGCACGGTGCCCAACGAATCGGCGACGACGGTCCGCAGCTCCGCTATCTGCCAGGTGCCCACTTGCCGTTTCATGTTATTGTCGAGGTCGGCAAGTTCGGCTTGCTTGCAGCCGGCCACGGCCAGCAAGGCCAGCAGGGCCAGGGCAGCGGCGGGGCGGCGCGGCCACCGGCCGGCGCTGGCAAAAGGAGTGAAAAGGCCCATGCTTAGTCAGGAAGAATTTCAAACGGGGTAATTATCAGGGTGGCCCCAAACCGCCAGCCGGTGTAAGGCCCGTTCAGGCCGTCGCCGGAGGGGCTACCGGGGTTTTCGGTGAGGTACATCTGCTGCCGGCCATCGTTGTTGATGGCCCCGTTACTAGCTTGCTTCATCATCCAGTCGGGCCAGGGCAGCAGGGCACTGTTGCCCGATAGATAGCTTTGCATGAAGCCAATGCGCTCGGCACGCACCGAAATCGTAACCAACGACTTCTCGTCCAGCTTGGCCACCTTCAAATCCAGCCGCAGGCCCACATTGATGGTGTTGGCCCCGCGCAGGGTGTAAATGCCGTTCAGGTTCTGGTCTTCGGCGTAGCTCAGGGGGCCGCCGTTAGCGTAGCGGTAGCCGCTGCGGATGGTGCCTTTTTGCTGCTGCCAGCCCAGGGCCATGCCTATTTCCATGCGCTTGCCCGCCGGAAACATGAGGTCGCAGTTAAGGTCGAGGGGCCGCAGGTCGAGGATGATTTCGCGGCGGTCGCCGTTGCGGTACTCGGCGGCCACGTTGGTCAGCATCCGGTGCTGCACAATGCCGACGTACGCGAAGCCCGCGTGGAAATCGCCGCCAAAAAACCAGTTGCTCGTAAACACCGGCGAGGTCAGTTCCGACCGCAGCCGCGAGCGGTAGTAAGCATTGAAGTTGTTGGTGAACCGGTCGTACGAACCGGAGCGGTAGCTTGTGTGGTAGTCCCTTCCGCCCAGCAAGTTTATCCCAATTCGGGTGATGTATTTGCTCTGCTGTTGTGCCCAGCCCGGCAGTGCGGTTGCCAGCAGGGCCAGCGCCAGGCCGC
>JANYFQ010000314.1 GCA_025362615.1 Hymenobacter sp.
CGTTTTTCAACAGCCACCCCTCGCGCACGGTGCGGGTGCAAAGCCTGGGCCTGGCCGTTTGGTCGGAGCGGGGCGCGCAAATCGGCACCGTCCGTACGCCGACCGGGGTTGAGTTGGCGGCCAACAACACCACGGCCGTGCCCATCGAAGTGTCCATCAACCTGATGGACATTGCCGCGATGATTGATTACAGCGCCGCCGTGTCGGTGCTGACGAGCCTTACGAGCGTGGGCAAGGTGCTGGCCTGGCTCACGCGGCAGGCGGGTTTCCGCAACTGCGTGTTCCGGGGCACGGCGCAGCTCGACGGCCTGGTGTTGCCCCTGAATTTCACGAAAGACCTGGGCGTGTTCGCCCCGACCCCGGCCAAACCGGTGGCCCCACGGCCCACGGTGCAAAGCCGGGGCCGCGCCCTCACCCAAAGCGTCACGGCCTAAGCGGATGGAAACCTACGCCTCCGTGGTGGCCGTCCGGCCGAAAAGTGCCATCCTATCCAGGGTGCGGGCCTTGTTGCCGCCGCCGCAAGGCCGGAGTTTCCCGGTGCGTACGGTGACGGAAAACGGCTACACCGAAGACATTATTTCGGCGGTGCTGGCCCTGTTTCGCACCTCGTGGCGCGACGTGGCACAAGTGGCCCCGCTGCTGCGGGAGCCCACCGACGAGCGGACGCTGCGGGCGGTGTGGCAGTTTTGCCGGCAGCAAATCACCTACGTCCTCGACCGGCCCGCCGGCACCCAGTACATCAAAACGCCCCGCGCCATCCTCTACACCGGCCTGGCCGACTGCAAGGGCCTGGCCATCCTGCAAAACGCGCTGCTGCTGAATTTGGGCTACGCGCCCGACTTCAAATTTGCCGGCTACGTGCCGGGCGGGCAGTTTACGCACGTTTACAGCCAATGCCCCGCGGGCGGGGTGCGCTACACCCTCGACGCGTGCCTGCCCGAATTCAACCAAGAAAAACCGCCCGCGGTGGCCCGCGTGGTGGCCGCGCCCCGCGCCTAACGACGACGAGCACATGAGCCACATTATGACCATCGGCAACCCCTACGACACCATCCCGACCAGCTCGCTGGGCCTTTCGGGCCTCGAAACCGTGGGCGAGCTGGACATCAAACTGGCCCTGCAAGGGGCCGAACTCGAACAGGGCCTGGCCGAACGCATTGCCGGCATCGGCAGCCCGCGGGCCATGGGCGTGTCGCGCGAAGTGGACCGCTACCGCCGCGCCCGGCACATCCTGGGCCGGCGCGACCTCAACGCCCGGCAGCAGTACGCCGAGCTGATGGGCCTGGCCGCTGAAATTGACCAGGAGCACCTGGCCGGGATTGGGTTCCTGAAAAAGCTCCGTAAAAAAGTGGGCACCGCCGTGGCCCGGGCCGGCCGGGCCGTGCGCCAGAGCAACCTCCTCAAGCGCGTGGCCACCGGCGTGAAAGCCGCCGGCCGGGGCCTTGCGAAGGGGGCAAAGGCCACCGGCAAATTTGCGGTGAAGGCCGGCAAGGCGTTCGTGAAAGTGGTGAGTTACCCGGCCCGAATGTTTGTCAAGGGCCTTGCCGAAGTGCTGTTGCCGCGCATGAGCCAGTTTTTTCTCTACCTGTTCATCACCAACCCGGCCACCATTGCCGCGTTGCCGGCCAAGGTGCAAGCCAAGCGCCGCAAGGCCGAACGGTTTGCCAAGTTCATGACGAACACCATCGGCATGAAAGAGGCGCACTTTATGAAGATTGTGCGGAACGGCATCCTAAAAAACACCCGCCAGACACCGGAGCAGTTGCTGGCCCGCCACGTCAAGGGCAGCCTTTCGGGGGTGGGTGTTTTGCCGGTGCTGGCCGTTCCGTTGGCCATCAAGCTGGCCCCCACCATTTTGGGGGTCATCCAGAAGCTCATCGGCTTGTTTGGCAAAAAGCCGAGCGCGGCCGAAACGCCGACCGCCGCCGACACCCCGGACGAAGCCACCGACTTCGGCGACGCGCCCACCCCTGTGCGCCGGGCCGTGCTCACGCACCTCGCGCACAAGCCGGCCAGCCAGCAAGGCTACGAAGCCGCCCCGCCGGCCGAAGAAGCCCGCGAACAGCGGCAAGAAGCCACGGCCCTGGAACAAGTGTACGCCGAGCCGGCCAGCACCCCGCTGGAAGCCCCGTTGCCGGCCCCGGTCCCGGCCCGCAGCTACGACCCCGGCGTGACGGCCCAACCCGCCTACGACGGGCAGCCGGACGGCGGCCCGGCCTACGAGCCCGAAGCCGGCTACGACCCCAACGCCACCCCGCCGCCCGCCGACGAACCGGCCGGCGAAGCGCCGCAATTTTAGTTTTTTCGGGCCGTGGCCCGCTTTTGTTTCACCTAACCCCCTGTGTCGCTTATGGCCACGCTCAGAAAACCCAAAGCCAAAAAACTGCCGAAAGTACCGAAGGCCGGTGCCAGCTCGGAGCAAATCAAGAAGATAGCCGAACGCACGAAGGCCGTCAAGAAAGAAAACGCCGACGCGCTGGCCGCCTACGAAAAGGAGAAAAAAGCCCGCGTGGATGCCCGCAAATCGCTCGAAAAAGAGCGCACCAAATAACCTTTAAACGCTAACAAGCAACCAACAACATGGCTCAAAA
>JANYFQ010000326.1 GCA_025362615.1 Hymenobacter sp.
TTCGTGCTCTTCCCCCGCGCCCAAGTGAACGAGGAGATGGGCGGCCTGCTGGCCTCGCCGGCCATCAAAAAATACTGGGGCCACGACATCTACTCCCACATCAGCTCGGTGCTCGACCCGCGCAAGGAAAAGACCTGGACCGAGCCCAAGGAAAGCGTTTTGGGCGTCGGCGACACCATCTTCCTCAACGACTACTTCGCCGTGTTCCGCGCCATCGAGCCGGCTCACGAAACGGCCGGCCTCAACCTCAAAAAAGGCGACATCGCCCTGCAAGCCGACATGATTGTGTCGGGCGAGAAGCGCGAGTACCACTGCCACCCCGTGTTTGTGGTGCGCGACCGCATGGTGGGCCGCCTGCCCGACGAAGTAGAAGACCTCGGCGTGCGCCTGAGCCTCAACGCCATCGACCCCGTAACGAAAAAATTCACCTTCGGCGTCAGCACCACCCAGAAGGATTACGTCATCCTCAAAGCCGCCGAAAAACCCTTCATCAACCTGCTCTGGAGCGGCACGCTGCTCATGGCCCTGGGCTTCGGGCTGGGCCTGCGGGAGCGGCGGCGTAAAATGAACGAAGGGGCGTAGAAACGAGTACCGCGAAGCTCCCGCTTCGCCTCGCGTTGAACGGTGTACCACCAAGCTGTGCTGCATTCCCACAAAAAAATGGCCGCCCCAACCGGGGCGGCCATTTTCAGTTCAAAAGCAAAAGAGTCAGCGGCCGGAACCTCCGAACCGCTGGCCCCGAAGGCGTTACTTCACAATCGATACCTGCTGCTGCATATACTCGCCGCCGTTGCGGACTTTGAGCGTGTAGATGCCGTTGGCCAGGTTCGAGAGGTTGAGCTGCGTCGTGAAGTTGTCTTTGGCCGAAGCCGAGTACACGCGCTGCCCGAGCATATTGGTTACTTCGACCTGCAATGCACCCTGGGCGTTGGCCCCGCGAATGTCGAGGTTGAAGCTGCCTGTGTTTGAGGGGTTGGGGTACACACTCACGGCGCGGGTGAGAGCCGCCGACGAGGAAACCAGATTCGTCACCGTCACGTCATCAACCGACAGGAAAAGCTGGTCGGCGGGGCTGATGGCGTGGAAACCAACGTAGTACACGCCAGTAGTGGTGGGGCGAATGTCGGCCAAGGCCGGAGTCGAAGAATTGGTCGCCTGGGCGTAGGTAGGCGAGTTGATGGCCAGGTTGGAGTAAAGCAGGTTGGCTTGGCCGGCCGGGGTGGCGGCGTTGCCGTACTTCACTTCCAACGCCTCACGGAGGGCCGTGCGCTGCCCACGGTACCAGAACGAAAGACGGTAGGCCTGCCCACTTACCAGGCGCATGGCCGGCAGGAAGAACCAGTCGTCGGCATCCTGCGGCGCTCCGGCCGGGTCGGCCGCATACGTCATGGCAAAAGGACCGGAGCGAAACACCGTCGAGGTGGTCGGGCCAACGGTAATGGAGTTGACCGGCTCCCAGGCAGCGCCGTCGGCGTTGCTGTTGAGCACCGTGATGCCGCAGGGCAAGTCCTGGCCCCGGGCAATGTTGTCAAAGTTCTGCACGTACGGGAAGGTCTGCACGATGGCCGAAACGCAGGGCGTACTGAAAAACACCGGGCCGGCAAGCTGGCTCTGGTCGGTGGCACCGCACAGCACCCGCACGTACACGTCGTAGCCGGTGTTGTTGGTCAGGCCAGTCAGGTTGATGGGCGAAGCCGTGCCGGCCACAAAGGGGCTGGTGGCCGTGGGCGTGGTGCCGGTGGGCACGTACACTACTTGATAGGCCGTGCCGTTAGTGGGGCCGGTGAAGCTCACCGAAGCCGACGTGGTGGTGACGTTGGCCACGGCAATGTTGCCGGCCGTGGGGCAGGTAGCGGGCGCAGCCGTCACCATTTCGTAGGGCAGCTTGAAGCGGGAGTTAGCACCGGCAAAAAGCAAGGCCGGCGCGGCCGGGGTAGTCACCGAGCCGGCGTAAAAGGTATTGGGGCGTGTCGGGTCCTCCGACTGCACGTAGTAGGGATAGAAATTGAGAGTGCTGCTGGTCGCCCCCCGGGCCATGCCCACGAGTACATCGCCAGCCGGCACTGTAATAGGGGCTGAAAGCGTAAAAGTGTGCGGTATGCTGATGTCGGCGGCCGTGATGACGTAATCGGCCGAACGCCCCAGCAAGGCGCCCGAAGCCGCATCAACCACCACGCCGTACACCGTTTCGCCAACCGACGTTTTGACGGTTGCGCTGGTTTGAGCTTCCGAAATGTAGGCTCGCACGGCCACGACATCGCGCGGGGCGTTGAGGCGAAATTTTGCGGCATAATAGTTATCAACTGCCCCACCAAACACCGACCCAGCACTGCCCTGCCCGGGTGTGTCGTAGGAGAAGGTGGTGGCATTGGTCACCATCGTCATGCTGCGGCTGTCGTTGGTGGCGTTGCCATCCGCTGCCAGCGCCGTTCTGACGGTTACGGTGTTGTTGCCCAGGTTGGGCACAGCAACCGGCGGAAACGTCACGACGGCCGAAGCCCCCGCCGCCAGCGAGGGCACCGTTTGGGGCACCCCCGTCACCGTGTTGGCCCCCGTAATGTTCAGCGTCACGCTAAAGCTGCCCAGCGCCGCCGTACCGGCGTTGCGCACCAGCGCCCGGATTTCCGCCGGTGAACCCGCCGGAACGGCCAGTTTGTCGTAACCGTAAACGAGTTGCGTGGCGGCATCGGCCGCCACGGGTATCACAAACCGGTAGGTGCGGCCGTCATCGGGTAGCGGCGTACCGCCAGCCACCGAGGCGCGATTGCGAATGTTGTGTGCATTGCCTGTTGTGTACACCCCGGCCTGGAAGAGCGTCTGCGCCCAAGCGGTATTGGAAGGCTTCACGGCAGTAACAGCGTCAGTTGCTGTGGTGCCGGTGCCTTTAATACCAACTAACACAAAGTTGGCAACATCAGGCAGTGTCGAAGGTGTGGCAGCCGAGTACACAAAGTCAATGTTGCCGCTCGTTTCATACAACTTCACTTGAAAGCTGATGTTGGCAAACTGCTTCTCTACGTTACCCGGTTGGGTTGACAAGCCCACGCGAGCTTTGTCGCTCACGTTTTTCCACTGGATGGTAACCACCCGGCTCGGTGCAGCACCGGTTACGGCCATGCGATACCCGGTGCCGCCAGCCCCGTTGCCGGCTTCCAGGTCGCAGTTGAAAGGGAATATCAGGTTGCTCTCCGTGGTCCGGCTCACCGGGCCACCGTTGGCCGCTTCTTGGGCGTAGGCTGAGAAGAACGGAGCGGCCGGTGCGGTGGCTCCAAACTTAATAAATCCGTTGGTATTGAGCACAAATTGCGTTTGCAGTACGCCGTTGTACGTGAAGGCAAAACCAGCAGGCAGCGCCACCGGGGCCGAGTTGGCATCGTCGGTATTAGCCGTGGCAATGGCCGTACCGCTCGTGCCGAGGTCGGTATAAGTGCCGGCCACCGTCAAGGTGTTGGGGGCCAGAAAACGAAATTGCGCCTGCGCCGTGGCAGCGGCTCCGGCCAACAGGGCCGTCAGGCCCAGGGTACGCAGCCGGGTCAGCCCGGCGTTGCGGTAAGATTTTTTCATGGATTTTTAAGAAATGTGGGGGGTTGAGGGGGTGAGGGAAACCGAAAAGAAAAGGACTACCCCCAGGCGTTTGCTGCTTCGGAGTAGCTTTGAAGGTGTAAGTTGCTAATTTTTTGGCAAACAAGCCGCCAAACCCGTTTTTAAATCCTCAATTCTCAGCGCTGCAACTGAAGAAAATTGTTTCGTAACACGCTTTTAACAAATACTTTGCCTTTCAATGTCGTTAGTTTTTCCTGAAGAAACCAACGCGGCTGCTTCCCTGCGCATCGGCCTGCTCGGCACCGGCCGCGTGGCCGCTCACCTCGCCCCGGCCCTGCTGGCGGCGGGCCACCGCCTGGCCTTCGTCTGGAGCCGCCGCCCGGCCGCCGCCCAGGCCCTGGCCGCCGCCTTGCCCGGCCCGCCGGTGCCGGTGCTGGCTACCCTGGCCGCGCCGCTACCCCCCGCCGACCTTTACCTGCTGGCCCTGCCCGACGCGGCCCTGCCCGCCGTGCTGGCCGCCGCCGCCTGGCCGCCGGGTGCCCTGGTGGCGCACCTGGCCGGGGCCGTGGGCCTCAACGTATTTGCCGCCGTTCCGGGTGTGCGCGGCGGGGTGTTCTACCCGCTCCAAACCTTCAGCCCCGGCCGCGCCATTGCCTGGCCCACCGTGCCGCTGCTCATTGAGGCCGATGCAACCGATGCTGCTGGCCGCACGGCCTTGCTGGCGTTGGCCCACAGCCTCAGCCCGTTGGTGTACGAGCTGGCCTCGGCCGAACGCCTGCGGCTGCACGTAGCGGCCGTGTTCGCCAACAACTTCACCAACCATGTGTTGGGCATTGCCGGGGCGCTGCTGGCCGAAGCGCACCTGCCACCCGATTTGTTGGCCCCGCTCATTCGCGAAACTCTCGACAAAGCCACCGCACAGCCCCCTTTCGCGGTGCAAACCGGCCCCGCCGTGCGCCACGACGGCCCCACGCTGGCCGCGCACCAGGCGGCGCTGGTGCCTCACCCGAACTGGCTGGCAGTGTACAACGCCCTCACTGCCAGCATCCAATTTCAAAATGCGCTTACGTCGCCCACGCCCTGACCGCCCCCTGGCTTGGCCTCCCGCGTTGGCGGGGCTACCTTTGCAGCCCGGTGCGCAGGCCAGTAGCTGGCCCAACCGGCGGAAGCTGAAAACGGCCTGATTCAGGCCCAGCCGCCCGCTTTTCTCACGCTTCCCAACCTAATGCTGGCTACCACGATACTATTTCAATTTCAGGACGGGCAACCGGCCCAAACCCACGTGGCAGCGGCCGGCGAATCGGTGCTCGACGTAGCCCTCAACAACGGCATTCAGCTTCAGCACAACTGCGGCGGCGTGTGCGGTTGCAGCACCTGCCACATCTACGTGGAGCGCGGCGGTGACGAACTACCGGAAATTTCCGAAAAAGAGGAGGATTTCATCGACCGCGCCGTAGACCCGCGCATTACCTCGCGCCTGGCCTGCCAGTGCGTGGTACACAACGGCTTGCAGCTCACGGTCAGCATCCCGACTCAAAATTTTCTGGGGCATTAGGTTTTGAATTGTTGAATTGCTTAATTGTTAAATTGTTGAGCAATACCAGCCGAACGCCCCGCATTCATTGTGCGGCCCATCCCAAACAATTCAACAATTTAACAATCACGCAATTCAAACCCAATGTCCCATTTTGAACTGCCCATCGAATGGGCCGACCACGAGGACGTAGCGATGGCGCTTTACGAAAAATTCGGCAACGATTTCACGGAGGCCAAAATCTACCGTATCCGCTTCACCGACCTCATCGATTGGATTTTGACGCTGCCGCATTTTGTGGGCACCCGCGAACAAGCCAACGAGGGCCATCTGGAGCAGATTCAGGCCAAGTGGGTGTACGAATGGCGCGACAACCAATAAGCGCAACAGTCGAACGAACCTTGCGAGGCAGTTGCGCTGCCCATCAGCCCAACCACTGACTGTTGAACGGGCGCAATGCCCGGCACTCGTACACGTCACCCCACCAAAGCCACCATCCGAATAGCCTCTCCCGTCCCGGAGAGGCTTTTTTGTGTCCGGCACGGCTCCCGTTTTCCGCCCGACCTTTACGGGCTGTTCCGATGCTCATGCCCCCTCATTCGCCCGCTGTTGCGCCCTTTGCCCCTGCCCCCGGCGGCCTCGCCAGGGCGGTGCCTAAGCTGGTGCGCTGGCCCAACCTGGCCATTATGCTGCTTACGCTGGCCCTGGTACGCACCCGGTTGATTTTGCCAGAAATCGGCGCCGCCGAAGCACTGCTGAATAAAACCTTTGGCGCACTGGTGGTTGCGGCGCTGCTGGTAGCTGCTGCGGGCTACATCATCAACGATTATTACGATGTCAAGATTGATGCCATCAACCGGCCCGACCGGCTGGTGGTGGGGCGGGTAGTGCGCCGCCGCCGGGCCATGCTCGCGCACGTCGTGCTAAGTGCTTTGGGGGTGCTGTTGGCCGGTAGGCTACACCCGGTGCTGGGGGCGGTTACGCTGGGAGCAGCGCTCTTATTGTGGGGATATTCTGCTCGTTTTAAGCGTATTGCATTGGTTGGCAACGTCAACATTGCCACCCTTACGGCGGCGCTTGTACTGCTGCCGGAGCTGCAGCTGCGCCTGGCTCGCCACGATGCCCACAGCGTGGTGTGGCCTTATGCCCTGGCCGCGTTTCTGCTGACGATGGTACGCGAAATAGTTAAGGACGTGGAGGATATGCGGGGCGATGCGCTGCACGGCTGCCGCACGCTGCCACTGGTGTGGGGCGTGGCCCGCAGCAAATGGGTAGCAGGATTTTTTCTGACCTGCCTGGCCCTGCTCACTGCCGGGGCCGCCGGCCGGGCACTGGCCGGAAGCCATTGGCTGCTAAGCGGCTGGCTACTTTTGCTGACCCTATTTCCAATGGCGCAGCTCGGCCGCCGCCTCGTGCGTGCCGACCGCCGCCAGCATTTTCGCCACCTCAGCGCCTGGTGCAAAGCCATTATGCTGGCCGGAGTGTTGAGCATGGCACTAGCCGGCGGTTTGGCCTGACCGACGCGCCTGTTGCCACTAGAAATTCTTTAAGTTGCCGATAATCAGCATCTAATTAATGAAAAGCTACCGCCACCTCTTCTTCGACCTCGACCATACCCTGTGGGACTTTGACCGTAACGCCGGCGAGACCCTGCACACGCTATTCGACCTGCACAACCTGGGCCGCTACGGCACCTTTACAGTGGAAGAATTTATCGCCCGCTACCAGGACGTGAACCATGCACTTTGGCGGCTCTACCAAGCCAATAAAATCTCGCAGACCCAGCTGCGGGCCACCCGCTTCGTGCGCACCCTCACCCGCCTCGGCGTGCCCGAAGCCGAGATACCCGCCGAAATCTCCGCCCAGTTCACCGAGATGCTGCCCCAGAAAAAAGCCGTCTTCCCGCACACCCACGAAACACTGGCCTACCTGCAAACCAAGTATCAATTGCATTTGATAACCAACGGTTTCAATGATATTCAGTACCTCAAGCTGGAGTCGTCGGACCTGACCAAATACTTCGGCCAAATCATCACCTCCGAACACAGCGGCTGCCTCAAGCCCGACCCCCAAATGTTTGCCCACGCCCTGCAAGCCGCCGGAGCTACCGCCCAGGAAAGCCTCATGGTCGGCGACAATCTTGAGTGTGACGTGCTGGGCGCCTACAACGCGGGCATCGACCAGGTGTATTTCAACCCGGCCCGCCGCAGCCACCGAATGCAAATAACTTACGAAATCGCGTCGCTGGACGAATTGCGGCGGTTTCTATAAAAGTTTGAGTGAATTGGTTTTCGGTGTTTGGTTTTGGGGGTTGGGTGTTAGGCACTGCTGCTACGCGGGCTGTTTCTTGTTTCTCGTTGCTTGTTCGTGCCTTCTGAGCGGTTTTGAGGCCCGAATGCAACAAGAAACAAGCAACAACCTGAAACACAAGGCACTCAAATTCCCTGCGTAGCAGCAGTTAGATATTGGGTAGGAGCATAGACCAAAAACCAGATACTTAACACCCAAAACTAAAAATCTAACACCAAGAAACGCCCGCCCATCTACCTTTGCCCCTCTCCCACCCCAACCCCCAAAACCTCATGGCCAACGGCTTTTTTAACGTCCCCAAACCCATCAACGAGCCGGTAAAAGGCTACGCGCCCGGTTCGCTCGAACGCGCCGAGTTGCAGGCCGAACTCGCCCGCCTCAAGGCCACGACCCTGGATGTTCCGATGCACATTGGCGGGGCCGAAATCCGCACCGGCAAGGCCCAGCGCATCAGCCCGCCGCACGACCACGCGCATACCCTGGGCCACTTCCATGCCGGCGACAAAACCCATGTCAGCCAGGCTATTGACGCGGCCCTCGCCGCCCGCCCGCTCTGGAGCGAGCTGCCCTGGGAGCACCGCGCGGCCATCTTCCTCAAAGCCGCCGACCTGCTCGCCGGCCCCTACCGTGCCCGCCTCAACGCGGCTACCATGCTGGGGCAGAGCAAGAACGCCTTCCAGGCCGA
>JANYFQ010000327.1 GCA_025362615.1 Hymenobacter sp.
CCCAACACCCAACACCAAAAACCTAATACCCAACACCTAATTCCTAAGCCCCAAAAACCCAGAACGTATACCTCTGTGCGGGTTGGGCATCCGATGGCATCTGCCGTACCTTCGGCCCGATGACCTCCGCCGCTGCCCCTGTTTTTCCGGTGGCGCTGCTGGCCCAGCTGCGGGCCATGCTGCCCCTTACCGCCGCCGACGAAGCCGCCCTGCAAGCGGTGATGCAGCCGCGTCGGCTAGTCAAAAACGAGTTGCTGCTACGGGCGGGCGAACCCTGTCGGGCAGCGGTTTACATCGAAACCGGGGCGTTGCGCTACTTCTACACCCTGGCCGGCGAGGAGCGCACCGGCCAGTTCTTTTTCGAGGGCGAGTGGTACGCCGACTACGACAGCTTTCTGGACCAGGCCCCCTCCCAGCAAAGCATTCAGGCCCTGGAGCCGAGCAGGGTGTGGCTGCTGAGCCGGACCGACTTGTACCGTTTCTACGCCGAGCGGCCCGTTTTCGAGCGCTTCGGCCGCCTCATGGCCGAGCAGGCGTACCGGGGCAGCCGGGCGCGGGGCGCGGCGCTGCTCACAGCCTCGCCGGCCCAGCGCTACGCGCAGTTGTTACGCGAGCGCCCCGAGGTGGTGCAGCGCGTGTCGCAGCGGCTCATTGCCACGTACCTGGGCATCACGCCCGAGAGCCTGAGCCGCATTCGGGCGCGGGGCTGAGGCGTGTTTTGTCGGGGCAGGATGTTCGTTTCTTACCCAACGTCATCGTTTTTAGGGGGTGCTGCCCGAGGACCTTTGCAGCGAAGCTTTTCCTCACCAACCCGGCTTCCGCAACCCCATGAAAACCCCCTTCAAATCCCTCGTTCTCGCTGCCGTCGGGCTGCTGCCAGCCGTTGCGCCGGCGGCCCGCGCCCAACAACCCGACACCAAACGGCCCGTGTACGCCGAAGTAGGCCTGGGCTTCAACAAAACACTTTATTTTGCCGATACCCGCGCCCAGCTCGCGAAGGCCCTGGGCGGCAGCGCCGCGCCGGGCAGCGGCAACAACATCCTGGCCGGCTTTTACGTGGCCCCGGCCGGGTGGCGCGGGCTGGGCCTGGGGAGCCGCATTTCCGGCTCGTTCGGGGCCCCGGTGGCCGGCGATTTCGGCGACGACTACATCTTCAACTACTACAACCTGGCCGTGGCCGCCAAGTACTACGCCCTGAGCCGCAGCTTCGGGCGCGGCCTCTACGTGCGCGGCAGCGTGGGTTTCGGGCAGCTCACCACCAAGCGCTTCGACGAAGAAACCAAATTTTACCGCCACCAGTACGCACTGGGCAGCTCCTTTATGGGGGGGCTGGGCTATACCGTGCCGTTGCGCGGCTGGAGCCTGGGCCTGGAGGCCGAAGCCGAGCTGGCCACCCGCAGCGGCACCGTGGACGGCCTGGGCAGCCAGACGTTTCGGAGCGGACAGTTGGGGCTGAACTTGGTGGTAGGCTTCTGACGGGCCACCGCAACCGGTCTGCGCCGCAGAACAAGCAGGCGCAGCGGGGGCATTGCTACCAGCCGCTGCCGCTGCCGCCCCAGTCGTCGGTTTTCTTGCTTTTTTGCTTGTTGGTGCTGCCGTTGGCCGCTTTGGTTTTCACCTTGATTTTTTCCGGGGCTGGGGCCGGTTTGGCCGCTGGCGTTGGGGCCGGGGTGGGCACGGGGGCCGCAGCCGGGGCAGGCTCCGCGACGGGCGCGACGGGGGCCACCGGAGCAGCTTCCGGCTCGGGTGGGGGCGGGGGCATATCCTGGGCGGCCTTGATGTCGTCGGCGGCTTCGGCTTTTTTCACTTTGGCCTGGGCCAGCAGCAGTTGGTCCTGGGCGAGGGTGCCTTTCTTGAAGGCTTCCAGCTCGGTGCTGAGGCGGGCTTTTTCGTCTTTGGTTGGCTTGGGGGGCAGCATCATGCCGCCCAGGTCGGGCTTGCCGGCTTCTTCCCAGGCCGTGAGCCAGAACGAGGCCACCATCGTGGGGGCGCCCTTCAGGCGGAAGGCCACCATGCCGCCAACGGCCTTCTCGTACTCGGCGGCGAAGGCATCGGAGTAGCGGCGCTGGGTTTTGCCGTAGCGGTGCGAAAACGTGTAGCGCAGGGCCGGGGGCATTCTCTTCTCGATGGCCGTGGCTCTGTTAAACGTCTCGTCCAGAAAGCCATACGAGCTTTGGATAACCAGCCAGATGGCCGCCAGCGGGTCTTTGATGACGCTGGCCGGGGCGCTGTCGAGCTTGTAGTCGGCGATGAATTTTTCGGGCAGTTGGCTTTCCCAGAGGCTGTGGAGGCCCTTCTGGTCGGTGAGCTGCCCGTCGTAGTTCATGGTGGTGTGCAGCGGCACGAAGGCATCGCCGACGTAGTGCCCCAGCTCGGCCGAGTACTTGATAATGGCTACCGTGTCGCGCTGCCGGAAGGCTTCAACGAGGTTGTTTTTGGTTTCGAGCACCACCCACGGCACGGTGCCGTACTTGCGCACGGTGTCGGCCGTAAACTTGGCCGTGGCGTCGTCGAACTTGCGCGGCAACTTCCCAAACGGGTTCAGGTCGTCGTAGTAGTCCATGTCGATGAAGTGCTTGGGGCCTTCGCTGGGGTCGTCGTTGCGGCGTTCGTCGGGGGAGGTACTCAGGCGCACCAGCTCCGGCAGGTGCCGGTAATAAAACGCCTGCATGGGGGCCGGCAAGTTGTACACCGCCACCTGGTTGATGATGCGGTGGCCAAAAAAGCCCCAGGCCCCGGCCGGGTGCTGGGCCAGCGCAAGGCCGGCAACGAGGAGCGGGAGGAGCAGTTTTTTCATGGCAATTTTCAGGGCAATGGGTGCGGTTGAAACCGGGCGCGAAGTTCGGCAAAAAAACGGACCCGGCAGGCGACGGGCGTATCTTCGGGGCCGAACCACAAAAATTTCGATGCGCCGCCTCAACCTCCTGTTTTGTTTTGTGACTGCCCTGGCCGGTGGGCCGGTACGGGCGCAGCTCGCCCCGCCTGCGGCCCCGCCGGGCCGGGCGGGCGTGTACCGCAGCGCCGCCCACTACCGCCGCCATCAGCTTGCCCCGGCCGGCGACGACCTGCGCTACTCCGCCAAGCGCGATGCCTTCGTCGTGAGCACCCGCCGGGGCAGCAGCACCGTCAAAAGCAGCGTCGCCCGCGACAGCACCTGGGGCTACCTGGACGACAAAGCCGCCTTTTACCGCGTCGCTGGCCCCGACGACTACCGCGTCGAGCAGCCCGACACCATCACCGTGTACTCGCGCAACACCACCTCGGCGGGCAGCTCGCAAGTGAGCAGAAGCGGCGCAGTTGTCGGCGGCGGGGTGTTCACGGCCACGCATTATTACTTCAGCCGGGGCATTGCCGGCCGCATCTTCCCGCTGACGGAGAAGAACCTGGTGGCCGTGTTCGCCGCCGGTAGCCCCGCCTTCGCGGCGGCCCTCGCCAACCGCCCCGGCAAGCAGCAGCTTTCGGCTTACGACGCGGCGGCCGGTGCGTTTTATATCGTGCAGTTGTTCCGCAGCACCCAGGGCAAGTAGGAGCGAAGCGCCCTCATTTCTTATTAACTGACGTTACGCAGTGCCCCAAACCCCCACGGGGTTGCGTAGCTTGACCGCTGCATAGCAAGCCAAAACGAAAGCTACGAAACCCCGTGGGGGTTCGGCCGTTTTTACGTTCGTTACCGGGGGTAGGCTTCGCCAACCCCCGGCTTTGCTACGAAACCCCGTGGGGGTTTGAAGCACCGCGTAACAGCAGTTATATAAGCGCAATGCGAGGCGAAGCAGGAGCTTCGCGGTACAAGTTTAACCAATCATTCAACCCCCCTCCCATGACCACGCCCGAAGAATTTGAGGCCGCCGCCGCCCGCGCCCAGCAGCTGCCCGCCAAGCCCTCCAACACCGTGTTGCTGAAACTCTACGCCCTCTACAAGCAAGCCACCGACGGCGACGCCAGCGGCGAGCGCCCCGGCGGCTTCGACTTCAAAGCCATCGCCAAGTACGACGCTTACAGCAGCTTGCGCGGCATGAGCCACGACGAAGCCCGGCGGCAGTACGTGGAGCTGGTGATGTCTGTGAGTGAATGAGCTTTTGTACAATGAGCATTTGCCCAATGAGTGAGTGAGTAAATGAGTGAATTGATAGTGGGCAGTGCGTCACCTCGTGCCATCCGCGTCACCTTGCGCCGTCTCGCATCGGCTCGCGTTTCCCAAATAATAATTCACTCATTCACTCATTCACTCATTCGCTCATTGACAAAAGCTCAGTTGCTCATTGTAAAAATGCACATCTCCCGCAAAAAACCTTCGTACCCCATCACCCCGGCCCTGCGCGAGTACCTGCGGGCGCACGACCGCACGGTCCCGCTGCCCATCACCTACGCCGAGCTGCGGCACTTTAGCGGCTCGTTTGCGGTGCTCGACCGGGCGGGGCGCGACACGCTCTGGCAAACGGTGGTGTACGAGCCGCAGGCCCTGCGCGACCTCAGCGCCGGCCTCACGCAGGTGTACGCGCTGCTGAAAACGGCCGGCGACCTGCAATTCAGCGAACACCTTGTGGCCGACCGCGTGGACTTTTGCGAGTTCGGCAACTCGCAGCCGTTTCGGGTCCGCATCGTCAATCAGCTCAACGACAACTACGACTACTACTACGTGAAGCGGGCCGACGCTTCGCGCCTCTACGGCCTGGAACTGGAGCACCTGCTATCGCCGAACTCGATGAATTTCCTGGTCGGCGATGGCGATACGCTGGTCGAGGAACACATTGCCGGCATTCCGGGCGACGACTTTATTCGGCTGCGCCTGGGGCAGCCGCAGCTCAACAAGGTGCGGATAGCCAAGGAGTTTGTTAAGTTCAACGAGCGTTGTTTCGTGCGCCTGCTCGGCGATATGCGGGCCTACAACTACGTTATCGACGTGACTCCCGACTTCGAGGACGAGCAGTACCGCGTCCGGGCCATCGACTTCGACCAGCAGAGCTACGAGGGCCGCCGCATCATGTACCTGCCGCAGTTTTTTAAGGACAACGCCGCCGTTGTGGCCCTATGCGCCGCCCTGCTCAGCCCCGAAACCCTGCGCCAGTACCAGGCCGAAGAACGCGCCCTCATGGCCCGCCGCGCCCGCGCCGAGCGCCACCGCCTGCGGGCCTTGCTCGACGTGATGCGGAGCCAGGAGCTGGCCCCGCCCGAAAAAGTGGCCCAGCTCAAAGCCGAACTCAACCGCCACCACGCCACCCGTGCCTTCGACACCTGCGACTCGATGGGCGACGTGGTGCGGCAGAATCTGTGGCTGACGCTGGTGCGGCGGGGGTAGCGCGGGTTTTCAACCCGCGCGCAGGAACTACCGCAACCATC
>JANYFQ010000344.1 GCA_025362615.1 Hymenobacter sp.
GGGTTCCGGGCCAGCCCGGAGCCCTCAAACGAACATTTTGACCCGCCCCAGTGCAATTTGATGCAGCTGGCGCGCGTCTGCGACGCGCGGTTTGCACGGGTTAAAGCGGGAGCAGCGCAAACAGGTTACGGCCCAATTGGGTCGTTCAAACCGCGCGTCGGAGACGCGAAGCCACTGGGCACGCGTTAAAAACGCGCGCCAACAGCCAGTAGGTGCGCGTCGCAGACGCGCGCCAGCAACGCCCCGCTTACTTGCCCGTCACCTTAAACTCGGTGCGGCGGTTTTGCTGGCGGCCGGCCTTGGTGGTGTTGGGGGCCACGGGGCGGGTGTCGCCGTAGCCGGCGGTGGTCAGGCGGTCGGCCCCGATGCTGTGCTGGGTGAGGTACGTGACGACGGCCTGGGCGCGGCGCTGGCTCAGGTCCTGGTTCATGGCGGGCTTGCCCACGTTGTCGGTGTGGCCGGATAGCTCAATTTTAAGGGCCGGCATCTCCACCATCAGCTTTTGCAGGCGCTCGAGTTCGGCCTTGCTTTCGGGGCGCAGCAGGGCCTTGCCGGTGTCGAAGAAAATATTCCGCAGCACAATCACGGAGCCGATTTCAATCTTCTTCAGGCCAATGTCTTTCGTGACTTCGGCAAAGGCGGCGGCGGCCGGCAAATCGAAGTTTTCGGAGTGAAACAGGTAGCCGTCCTGCCGCACCACAATGCCGTAGTTGGTGCCCGAGGGCAGGCTCACGAGGTACTTGCCCGAGGTGGCGTTGCTGCGGAAGGTGGCAATGCTCTCGCCCGTTTTGTTGTCGAGCAGCTCGATGGTGGCCTCCAGGGGCTGCTTGGTGGCGTCGTCGGTCACGGTGCCCTTGAGTATCGTCACCTTCGCCGAGGCCACAAAAATGGGCGGGGCCAGCAGGGTTTGCTTCACCGGGGCCAAGCGCGAGGCCAGCAACTGGTCTTCTTGGCTCAGCATGGGCTGCTTTTCGGGGCCGAGGAACGTGACGCGGTAAATGTCCTTCGCGCCCAGCCCGCCCGGCTGGTCGGAGGAGTAGTAGCCGTAGCGCCCCGAGGCCGAGGTCACAAAAAACACGTCGTCGTCGGGGGTATTGATGGGCCAGCCCAGGTTTTCGGGCTCGCTCCACTTGCCGTCGAGGTAGGTGCTTTTGAAGATGTCGTAGCCGCCCATCGAGTTGTGGCCTTCCGACGAAAAGTACATTGTCTGCCCGTCGGGCATCATAAACACGCCTTCCTCGCCGTAGGGCGTGTTGATGGTCGGCCCCAGGTTCAGGGCCGGGCCTTTGCCCTCCAGCTCAATCTTGTAGATGTCGCGCCCGCCGCGCCCGCCGTCGGGCTTGTCGCTCACGAAGTACAAAAAGTTGCCATCGGGCGAGTACGAGCCCGACGACTCGTGGAAGCGCGTGTTGATGCGCGGCCCCAGGCGGGCGGGCCGGCTCCAGGTGTTGCCCCGGATGTTCGACTCGTTGAGGTCGCCGCCGTTTTCGTCCACGTACACCAGCATCCGCTGGCCGTCGGGGGCCAGGCCCACGGTGGCATCGTGGCCGTCCGTGTTCACGGGCGTGCCCAGGTTGAGGGCTTTGCTCCACACTTTTCCTTTGCGGGTGGCCTGGTACACGTCCTCAAAATAGCCGTCGCCTTCGGGGTCTTTGGGGGCTTTGGGACTGGCCATGCGGCGCGAGGTGATGAGCAGCGTGCCCTCGTCGGCGCTCACCACGGGGCCGTAGTCCGAGGCCGAGGAGTTCACCTCCGGCCCCACGTTGTCGATGAACACGCGCACGGGGCGTTTTTGCAGCTCCAGGCCGTTGCGGCACTCGCGGGTGCGGCGGGCCAGGTCGTCGGGGGTCACGGTGTAGGTTTCGCTGCCCTTTTTGCCGGTTTTGCTGGTGGGGCCGGCGAGCTGGTATTCCTTCATGGCCTCGGCCCATTTGGCGTTCAGGTGCAGGGCGCGGGCCAGCAGGTAGTGGGCGCGGGGGTCGGCGGTGGGGGCCAGCTCCAGGGCGTGCCGCAGGTAAGGCAGGGCGGGCGTTTTGGTGCCCGAGTGCAGGTAGCAGTCCCCGATTTTGACGTTCAGCGGCGCGTTGTCGCCGTTCACCTTCTGGGCGATGAGGTAGTGGGCCAGGGCCGCTTCGTAGCGGGCAGGGTCGGCCTCGTAGGCTTCGTCGCCGGCCTTTACTTCGCGCTGAGCGGTCCGCAAGGCCTCCTTATCGGCCACGGTTTCCTTCGTGAACTCGCGGCTCTGGGCGCGGGCCAGCGGCGCGGCAACGGCGAGTAAGCCAATCAGCAGAAAGTAGCGGGTAGTGGTGAGCATGATGGAATATTTTGCTGGTTTGGAGGGGTGGCCGGGGAGGTTAATTAGTGGTGTTGGGTTTTAGGTTTTAGGTGTTGGGTGTTTGGTGTTGGG